>JBGSRO010000107.1:0-70398 GCA_041737535.1 Pirellulales bacterium
GGACGCCCAAAAGCGGCGTCGAAAGAATTCGTAAGGAGATTCGTTTGGCCATCGCGGGGAGGCTTGGTACAATTCCCGCAACAACCCAGCGCTTCACTTTTCGACCGCCAGGCGCTCTGATTTTCAACCGCTGTTTACAGACGAGCTCGTCAAACAGGTCGTGAGGCCCCACATTCATGCTGCCGCACACCCCGATCAGCAAGAACTGCAAGTGGCCGTCGATGCGGCGCTGAGCGTCGCCATGCGACGAATTCTGCACCATCCCGACTTTCAAGCGCTCGAGGCGTTGTGGCGCTGCGTCGACTTACTGGTACGCGAATTACCAACCGATACCAATTTGCAGATCGTCCTTTACGACATTTCGGCCGAGGAACTAGCGGCCGATTTGTCGACGGCCGAAAGCCTCGATTCTACCGGACTCTACCAATGGCTGGTCGAGCAGCCCACGCTCGACACGCGGACGTGCCCCCCGTCGGCCATCATCGGCAACTTTGTGTTTGAGCATACTCCGCCCCATGCCGAACTGCTGGGGCGGATGGCCAAAATAGCAGCGGCGGCTCGGGCGCCGTTCATTTCAGCTATCGGCAATGACGTGCTCGAAAAGAAGTCACCGGATGAAATCCACCCTCTCGTGACTTCATCCTGGCATGCACTCAAATCGCTACCACATGCCGCTTACTTGGGCCTGACTGTTCCTCGATTCATGCTCCGCTGGCCCTATGGAGCCAAAACCGAACCGATCGACCCCTTCGATTTCGAGGAGTTCACCGCTCAATTTGGCCTCAAAGGTTTCTTATGGGGTAACGGCGCGAACCTGGCGGGGCTTATGCTAGGTCGCACGTTTGCTGAGCAAGGTCTCGAAGGCATGGAACTCGGCACGATCATGGTGCAGGGCGATCTACCGCTTTACTACTTCACCGATAGCGACGGTGATCAAGTGGCCTTGCCTTGCACCGAGCGCTTGACGACCGAATCGGTGGTCGCCCGAGCGGTTGCTCAGGGGTTCATGCCATTGTGCTGGTTGAGGGGTCGAAACGAAGTGCGGCTTGGGAGTCTGCAGTCGCTCGCTGGCGGACCGCTCGCCGGCCCGTGGGGACCAGTCGATGTTGGCGAAGAGCGGGCCAGTCCCTCGCCTCTCGTTGTCGCAGGCACTGAGCCTGCCCCCCAAGCAGCACCCCCCAGTGACGAAGTGCCTGACGTTGAAGAAGTAGCCCAAGCAGCCGATGAAGACGAAAACGCATACGAAGCGGACGTTGACGAAGTAGTCGCTGAAGAAGTCGTCGGTGACGTGGAATGTAACGCGGAGCGAGTCGACAACGACGAAAGCAGCGGCGACGATCTTGACGCACTGCTGGCCAGTCTCGAATCGCCTCCCGAGATTGAGGAAGGATCGGCTGCCGAGGGAGATGGGATGGACCCCGACCTAGCCGCGCTGCTCGCGGAACTTTGAGCCGCACACGAAGTTTGCGCGATCTAGCGATTGCTGAAACCTGCCGCATTGGGTTCGCGACACCAACGCAACGGTGATCACTTTCTGCAAAAGCTAGTCAACTCGACTGACATTGCGGAGATGGTTTTCGTCTATTACCGATTTGACGGGAGCCTAAAGGAGAACTTTGTCTTTGTCAGTATCCGCTCGCTTGTCTGCTTTGTCGCCTGACTGAGAAATAGCAGGCTTGCGACAAGTAACGAGGCGGTCCACGCTGAAACGGGTTGGGTAGTTGAAATAGACATCAGAAGACTGTGGGATGCTATCAAACAACCAGCATTGACCAGATCATGGCTGACTATAGAATCCGTCCGCCGGCGGTCGTGGTGCAGGTGCTCGCGAAGGGCGAAAATTTGCAGATTTGGTCAACTCGATCGGTGGTAGAGGTCGAAGATCTGGGTAGCCGTTTCCCGGCGGTGGCGATGGATCGCCACGCACCGAGACAACTCGTCGTTACGCTAGCACGAAGGCATGGAAGCCATGCGCACTAATCAACTTTTCTGTTTCGGAATTGCGCTCGTTTCGCTCACCGCCACGTTTGGTGGTTGTCGTTCGGGGGGCATGGGCAAAGTCACTTCGTGGCGTCCCGGTGCAATGTGGAGAAGCGATAGCACCGAAATCGCACAGGCCGACGACGCGTCGCTGATCGCTCGTTCGGCACCTGCTCCGGCACTGCCGAGCAGCAAGTTCTCGCCAACGCCCGAGACAGATTCACCGATGGTGGCTTCGGCCAGTCCTTCGACATCAACCATGCCTCCCGCCTATGTCGCGGCTGCTCCGAGCTCGATGGCGACTGCGACGCCCACAACGGCGACCGCCGCAACGATGGCTCCACAGTCTTCGCCTTATGCGGTAACGTCAACGACTCCACCAACGATGGGCACTCTGCCTTCGAGCAACTCGGCCTCATCAGCCATGGCCAGCAGCGTTCCGACTACACTTCCCGACAACCCAACAAGCGATCCGCCCAATTACGCACCGAGTTACCCCACTGCTTCGCCCGCGAGCATCGCGGCCAACTCAGCGGCCGATCGCTACTCGTTGCCTGGCTCGCCAATTCCGCCGGTTTCGCAAGGCTTTTCTAATGCAACGATGAACGATCCGCTGACAGGAGCGGCAAATACGCTGCAGTCGAACGTCAACAACGTCGCCGGCAATATCGTCGGCACGACAAACAACTTGGCGAGCCAAGCGAATGACTCGATCGCTTCGACGGTCGAGCCGTTCACTGTACCGGCCACCACTCCGACCCCGTCGGCGACATCGCCGGGAACAGCCTATGGTCGCTACACGATGGCAGCGACGGTTGCACCGGCCGCCACCGCCAGCTACAACGCAACACCGGCTGATTCGGCGACCAACGCCGGCAGCATCGCACAGGCGAGTTCGACTTCGAGCGCTGGAGCCTATCGCCCCGGTGGCACAACCAGCTACCCAACTACCGGCGCGGCGGCATCGATCGCGACCCGTCCGGCGGGGACCACACCGGCGACCGCCCCTACGACATCGCCGCCGAGCACGCCTCAGTCGACCAGTCCCTACGCACCCGCCTCCTATCGTTAACGCGGCGAGAATTATCTGTGCCGCCCCTGAAAGCGTGTCGGGTGAGGTCGGCGAAATCTCGTTTCTTGCATCATCGGCTCAATGAAAAAAGCGGCCGTAATGAACCTCGCAGAGAGCGAGCTTAAGAAGAGCCGATTGCCAAAGTGACAAACGGCTCGATTGCTTTCAAAACGACTCGCGAACTTCGGCTGCTACCAACCGAGCACCATGTTCGATTCGATGACCTTGCGGGCCTGTTCGAGATCGACGCCCGTTTCGTGCATGTAGAGCCGTATGGCGTGGACCTTGTCGCCCGAGGCTTTCGAGAGACAGTCGCGTGCGGCGTGGCAGACATCGACCGGTTCGCTAATGCCAAGGGCTCCTTTGCTGATGACCCACGTGTCGCGCGGGCGTTTCGTCATTCGCACGACTCTCTCGGAGGGGTAGGCGTCGTTGACGACGCCGGTGGCCGAGTCAGCGTCGTCGGCCCAGGTGATGATGATGTGGTTGTCGGTCTCGACCTCAAATAAAGGCATGGCTCACTCCTTCTCCTAATGGGAAGCGACGCCGGCGAGTGCGGGAGCGGCTGCCCGAACCACTAGGGCCGTGCAGCGAATCCCAATCGTCGGGAAAAGGTTGGTTGGCAAACGCGGCCCGATGCCCCGGTCACCACCCAATAGCGTAGGAAACTTACCCGACAAAAGTCAACTTGGCGACCATTTTTTTTGTGATTGCACAATAGAGTTAGGGCCAGCAGCGACATTCTCGTCGCGGGCAGCAAACTCACCCAAGTCGGGCACACGGGCTAGCCCGTTAGTAAGTGCTGCGACTGCCAAAGCCACGCAAACAGAGAAAACCAGCCATACAGGCCACCGAAAGCACGAGAATCCACTCTTCGCGACTCAACGCATTAAACCAATGCCAGCTCGAGTTGAGCCCCGCTTGCAGGTAGTCGTTGATGAAGGCGATTGCGGTTTCCACGGTAAAGATCTCGCAAGAAGATAGCAGAAGTGGCGCGCAAGCCACAAATTTCAGGCCACTCGTTTACTTGAAGACTAGGTCTCGCCAACTGCCGATGTCGTCGGTCACCGCCAAGAAGGTCGACCGCCGCGTCAGAACCAGAACGATAACCGGCACAACCCTCACCAAGCGCCCGCAAACGTTTTGCGGTAGCCCAGAACTTGCGGACCGTGGCGAATCAACGATGGCTGACCCTCCGAGGCAAAGGCTTTGGTTTTGTTCGTTTTGAACGCGAAATCGCAACATCTATTTCCGCGTTCAAAACTTCCCACCTTTCGTTCGACTTAGTTTGCAAAAACACTTTGTTTTTCCGTCGATTCTTGTCGCTGCCGGTTACCATTTGAGTTGGGTTTTGAACGACCAGTTCTATCAAAACGTTCAAAACTCTTACACAACCCTTCGTAGTCGAAGTGGCAACACTTCGGGGCTTGATCTCAGGGTTCCCGAACTCTTGCGAGTCCGGCTACAACCCTTCGTAGCCGAAGTGGCAACACTTCGGAGCGTGATCTCAGGGTTCCCGAACTCTTGCGAGTCCGGCTACGAAGTCCCGCTGGGTTCCCGAACTCTTGCGAGTCCGGCCACCAAGTCCCCCTGTTCTATCACATCGGGTGGCCGATTTCGACAACAATTCTTGGCCGGCACGGTCGCACACATTCTCTTCACGACATTGCGTCGCTGGTTGGCTGTCGCCCGCGCTCGGGTTGATCGAACCTCGACCCTTTGCCAAGCCTCCTCGCGCCGTGCCCTTGCCATTGCCCTGCCGGTGGCGAAAATGCACGGTATGAAACCAGCTAAACTAGCGCTCGAAGATGGCACCCTGTTCACCGGCACATCGATTGGGGCCGATGGTGAGGTCGATGGCGAGGTCTGTTTCAATACCTCGATGACCGGCTATCAGGAAATCCTCACCGACCCGAGCTATCGTGGCCAGATTGTGACGATGACCTACCCGCAGATCGGCAACTATGGCGTCAATGCCGTCGATGTCGAGAGCGCCCGGCCCTACCTCTCGGGGTTCGTCGTCCGCGAACATAGCCGTATTTGCAGCAACTTTCGCAGCGAACAGAGCCTTTCGGAATATCTTCGCGAACATGGAGTCGTCGCAATCGAGTCGATCGACACCCGTGCGCTCGTGCGGCGAATTCGCTCGCTGGGCGCGATGCGCGGCGTGCTTTCGACGACCGATCTCGATGATGCCAGCTTGGTCGCGAAAGCGAAGGCGAGCCTGGGGCTTGTTGGTCGCGATCTGGTTCGCGAAGTCGCCCCAAGCGAAGCTCGCACATGGGACGAAACGGTCAGTGGTTGGACACTGCTCGATGGTTCGCAAAACAATGCCCCGCGCGACGCCCCCCATGTCGTCGCGCTCGATTTTGGCATGAAGTGGAACATCCCCAGGCACCTCGTGAACATGGGAACCCGTGTGACGGTGATGCCGGGCACCGCTACGGCCGAAGATGTGCTGGCGGTGAGTCCCGACGGCGTGTTCCTCTCGAATGGTCCCGGTGACCCCGAGCCGATCGAGTATGCCGTGAAAACGATTCGTGGACTCTTGGGCAAGAAACCGATTTTCGGCATTTGCTTGGGGCACCAACTCCTGTCTCTCGCCTGTGGCGCGAAGACATTCAAGATGAAGTTCGGGCACCGCGGCGCGAACCAGCCGGTGATCGACACAACCACTAGCCGGGTCGAGATCACTTCACAGAACCACGGCTTTGCCGTCGACGAAGCCTCGCTCCCTGCCGAACTCACCGTGACGCATCGCAGCTTAAACGATGACACGATCGAGGGAATCAGCCACCGCGACGTGGCCGCTTTCAGTGTGCAGTATCATCCCGAAGCGTCGGCTGGCCCGCACGACAGCCACTATCTTTTCGCCAAGTTCCGCGAAGCGATGGCGTAGATGAGAGCTACCGCGACACAGTGACGCCGTGGTTCTTCGTTTCTTTTCGCCGTGATTCTTGCTGGGTATTGATTCCGCAAAAAAGAGTTTGCTTCCCTCACTTTTCTGAACTAAGTTTTTGGTGGCGAGCGTGCTCGGCCCCCGCGCCAGTTACGCCGCCCACCTTTTCGACCCACCTCATCGCCGTGGCCACCTTGGCCAACCCGCCCATTGGCTGCCAAGCCGGAACTCCGTTTATGGCAGCGTTCGACCTATGCAAACCGGGGAAACACCAACGCTCAGCGACCCCTGGCAATCGTGTCTCGACGCGATTGGCGAGTTGCCTGGTGCGATGCTCGCGGAGATCGACCAGGCCTGGGGTTCGCTCGCCGAGTACGAAGCCGAGTTGTCAAATTGGTATCGTCGGCTGGTACTCGAACAACAACGCCTGAACGAACAAGCGGCGATGGCGGCTTCGCACGAAGTGACGCAATCACGAAATCTAACGACTCCGACGCGTTCGCCCGAGCCGGTGATGGCGACGGTCGAACCGCCACCCCAAGTGATGCGGACCGTGAGTACCGCCGCGAGGCAATTTGCCGCGCTGCGTCGCCAACGCACGGGGCAACGTCCGCTGCAATAAACGCATTTGTATGTGTCTCTGGCTGTGAGGTCACAATCATGGTTGCCACAACGGTTTCGATTCCTCGCTGGCAAGTTTCGCTACCACTGATGCTGGTAGTGGGAAGTGCCGTTGCGTTCTTGCTTGGAGTCGCGCTGCGCAATCCCGGGCTGCTCGGGGGTGGTGCCGTCGCACTCTGCGCGACTTACCGCGAATGGCAACGCTGCCTGCCAACCCATGGAGTCGATGAAACCGACCGAGGCTGCCGCCGCGATAACGCGATTGGTCATCGTGCGACGTCGGCGCCGGCCGTCTCGGCGACGTCGACAGTGACGCCGACGATGCCGCGATGTCGCCCGGCGACGAACACGGGCGATCTCGTCGACCAACTGATTTCGTCAGGACGCTACGCGTTGTTATTGCATCCCGATACGGCCGCGCATCTATGCGATCGCGACCGCGAGCGCGTTGTCGACGTGATGGAGCAGGCGATGTCGATTGTACCCGAGGGGCACGTGTTGGTCGGAGTTTCGGCCGAACGCGCCACCTGGGGCGGAACCACAGCCGCAGCGACCAACGACGGTGTGCAGTCAGTCGACGGATTTTACGTTGATCGCTTTGCCGTCACGAATGCCGACTTTCAGCATTTCGTCGACGCGGGGGCTTACGAAGACTTCGAGTTGTGGCCGGACGAAGCACTTCCAGCGCTATTCGAGTTCGTCGACCAGACGGGCGAGCCGGGTCCGCGGTACTGGTCGAACGGCAGGCACGACCCGTCAGAGTCGACGCTACCCGTCGTCGGTGTCAGTTGGTATGAAGCGGCCGCCTATGCTCGTTGGGTCGGCAAGCGGCTCTTGAGCGATGCCGAATGGACCAAAGCGGCCGCGTGGCCTGTGGAAACAACGCCGGGCCACATCACCCAGCGCCGCTATCCGTGGGGCGACTCATTCGAGTCGCGAAGAGCGAATCTCTGGAACTCGGCCGCCAATCGTCCGGTGCCGGTCGAAGATTACCCGCAAGGCAGCACGCTCGGCGGCGTCTATCAACTCATCGGCAACGTCTGGGAGTGGACCTCTGGCGAGTTCGTTGAAGCGACCGAAGCTGCTTCGCCCGGCGAGAGTTTGCGCACGCTTCACGGCGGCGCATTCAACACCTACTTCGAGAACCAAGCCACCTGTCACTTCCGCAGTGGCGAAGCCTCGCTGGCCCGCCGTGACAACATCGGGTTTCGGCTCGCGCTTTCGCTTAACGAAATAACCGACTTCGACGACGCCACGGAGGCCAAAGTGAATGGCCCCGTCATTTCCGCAGTGGCGGGAATCTAAAGGGAAACGGTTGCGCCGAGATTTCCGCTTGTGCGGCAAGCTCGCACTGCATCGTTGCCAAAGGTTTCTCGTTTACTCTGAATCACAAGAACGAGGTTTACACTGTGCCGACACTCACGAGTTCGCCCATCGAAACCTACTTGCTCGCCGGCCAAGCCGCGCCGCTCGCGTGTGGAGTTTGCCAATATGAAAATCGAATTTCAGCCGAGCGGTGCCACAAATGCGTTGCCCCGCTGTCGATTGCGAGGCAGGCGAGCAAACGAAAACAGTTTCCCAAGCGAATCGCCGTGATTGGTGCCGCCGGCATCGGCAAGACGACCTACCTCGGCATGTTGCTCGATATGCTGATGCGGCGGACCGTTTCGCTCGAAACGACACTGCTTGGCCCGCAGTCGATTTCGTTACAACAGATGACCACTACGGCACTTGCCGCCGGATGGTATCCGGATAAGACGCCGCGTGATCCCGAGCAGTGGCACTGGGTTCATTGCCAAGTTGGCTGTGCGCGTCGCCGCCGGAAGATCGACGCCGTGTTCGTCGACTTCCCGGGCGAAGCATTAGCAGCGAGCATCGACCATCCCGAAGACTTCCCTGCTGTGCGAGCGATGCTTACCGACTGTGCAGGCATCATGGTGCTCGCCGACGCGTCGCGGCTCCGCGCGGGCGAGCACGACGACGACTATCTTTCGCTCAAGTTGCTATCGATGGCGTCCGACTTGCGCACCGGTAGCAAACGTTGGTTGCGTCGCCCGGCGCTACCGCCACTGGCGTTTGTGCTGACTAAGAGCGATACCTCTCCTTCGTGCATGGACGACCCACTCGGGTTTGCCGAGAACCATGCCCACTCGCTTTGGACCGACGTGCAGCGGCGCTTCCCGGTTAGCGAAGCCTTCGCCGCGACGGTCGTCGGTGCGTCGGGCCCACGGGTCGTTGCCGGGCGACGGTGCCAAGTACCACTGCGCGTCGAACCGCGCGGCGTCGTCGAGCCCTTTGGCTGGTTGCTTTCGCACTTGAATTGAGCATCGAATGAGTGAACCTTGGACGAAGGACTGCGGTCTCTCGACTGGCGGCGGGGGCGTCTTGGCCCGCGATCCTTTCCGTTCCTGTCCTTCATCACGGTACTTCCATGACAACCGACCCGCGTATTCAACCGCATCGTCTCAGCACCGACTCGTCGACGCCCGCGAAAATGCGTTGCGGCTCGCAAGTTGTGCGGGCCGATGGTCAGGCAATCGACCCGATAGCGCTGAAAGCCGTCGAGCAACTCGACGACACGATGTTTGCCGCACTGGGTGGCGATGCCTCGGCGCTCGACGCGGTCGGTGGTCGCTTGCGTGCGGTCCGCCGACGCGTCGCGGCGAGTCTGATCGCCGAAGCCCGCGACAAATACATCGAACGTGCCGAGCAGACTTGGAACGATTACCGCCGTGGCGACGAAGCAGACGTGGTCCGCGCGTTCGCGGCGCTCGATGTGCTGCTGATGCTCGAATTGGCGAACGACTGAAAATTCCCGCGCATCTTGGGTGGGAGTGGATTGGTGTTGTGATCTACCGGCGGCAAACGTGATTTGCAGTCACGGCGTCGCGATACCCTCGACCGCTTCCCAACCGTATGAAGAGAGAATGACTAAAACTCCGCATTCCCTGGAGTCCGTGGGAAGGGAATGACATCGCGGATGTTGGTCATGCCGGTGATGAACTGCACCACGCGCTCGAGACCCAATCCAAACCCACTGTGCGGTACGGTGCCAAAGCGGCGGAGATCGAGGTACCACCAGTAGTCGTCGGGGTTCAGGTTTTGGAGCCGCATCCGCGCTTCGAGCACATCGAGGCGGCTTTCGCGTTCGCTGCCGCCGATGATCTCGCCGACGCCCGGCACCAGCACGTCCATCGCACGCACGGTCCGGTCGTCGTCGTTAAGTCGCATGTAGAACGGTTTGATCGTCTTCGGATAGTTATAAACGATGACCGGTGCGCCGAAGTGCTTTTCGGTCAGATATCGTTCGTGCTCGGCCTGGAGGTCGGTCCCCCATGCGACTTTAAATTCAAACTTCTCGCCCGACTTCGTGAGCAGTTCGACCGCGTCGGTGTAAGAAACACGATGGAAATCGGCCGAGGTGAGTTGTTCGAGCCGAGCGATGGTTTGGTCATCGACCCGGTCGCGAAAGAACTCCATGTCTTCGCCGCAGTTCGCCAGCACGTCGCCAGCGATGCGCTTGAGAAACCTTTCGGCCAGCGACATGTTGTCGTCGAGTTCGTAGAAGGCCATCTCGGGCTCGATCATCCAGAACTCGGCCAAGTGTCGCGAGGTGTTGCTGTTCTCGGCGCGAAACGTAGGTCCAAACGTGTAGACCTTGCCTAGGGAAGTTGCAAAAATCTCGGCTTCGAGTTGGCCCGACACGGTTAAGAACGACGGGCGCTCGAAGAAATCTTTGCTGAAGTCGACTTTCCCATCGCCGTCGCGCGGTGGCGACGCCGCATCGAGCGTCGTGACGCGGAACATCTCGCCCGCTCCCTCACAGTCGCTCGCCGTGATGATTGGCGTGTGGACGTAGAGAAAACCAGCTTCCTGAAAAAAATCGTGGATTGACTTGCAAATCTGGTTCCGCACCCGCATGACAGCGCCAAACGTATTGGTCCGTGGCCTCAGATGGGCCCACTCGCGGAGTTTCTCGAACGTGTGCCGCTTTTTTTGGAGCGGATAGGTCTCTGGGTCGGCATTACCGTGCATGACGAGACTGTCGGCCAAGAGTTCGGTCGCCTGCCCTTGGCCCAGCGAAGGTTTGATTTCGCCCGTGACCGAAATGCTCGCCCCAGCGGCCAAATGTTTGACCACTGATTCATAGTTATCGAGCTCACCCGGGGCGACGACTTGAATGTTGCCCAGCGACGAACCATCGTTCAATTCAATAAAACTGAAGCCCCCCTTCGAGTCGCGCCGCGTGCGAACCCAACCTCGCAGGAGCGCGTTTGCGCCGATTGATTCGGACTGGCGAGCCTCGCGAACGGAGAGAGTTTTTGGCATAACCGAATCGTGACTTGAGTAATTCTTTACCGCTATTTTATGTGACTCTTTATTTTGCCACCGAGCCACTGAGGTCACTGAGCAAAAAGAAAGCGTTGCAATTTGCACTTCCCTTTCTCTTTCTGAGTCCTCTGTGTCTCCGCGGTTAAACTATCTTAAGGAGAAGTTCGGCTCGCCAACTCGTCGCGGCGCGAGGCATCTTGCTCACCGCGACATTCGGGAGCCGGGTTCGAGCAAAGCTGACACGCGGTCTTGCCATGCCCGTCGGTCTGGTTGTTAAGCCCGCCGCAAGTGCCCTTAAGCCGGCGGTTGCTGACCATCACGCCGATAGCCATGCCACCGATCGCGACCGCAAACGCCACGGCGGCGGCAATGTAAACGATCGAGTCATGATTCATGGTATTGCCTCGCTCACTAATCTTCCAACCTCACTTTTCCGAGCCCAGCGGTCCAAATTCCTTGGTCCAAGCCGTTGTGGCGTGCTCGTGCAATTCGTCGCCAACCCGCTCCGCGAAGAGCGCCGCGACACCGCGCTGCTCGGCCCAATCATATCCCTCGATCGGCCCCAGCACCAGCAACGTCGTGGCCAACCCATCGGCCGTCATACAGTCGTTTGCGTAGACGCTGACTGTCGCCAGCGAATGTGTCACAGGTCGGCCGGTGGCTGGGTTAATTGTATGCGAATAGCGCACTCCCTCGAACTCGAAAAAGTTGCGGTAGTCGCCCGACGTGGCGAGGGCCCCGGTGGTGATCGAGAGCACATGTGAGGCTCCCCGCTCGTCATCAGCCGGTCGCTCGATACCGAGCCGCCACGCCAAACCGTCGGGTTTGGTTCCCCGCACGCGAACCTCGCCCCCGATCTCGACCATGTAATGTGTCACTCCGCTGGCGTCGAGTAATTCGGCAATGGCATCGACACCATAGCCCTTGGCGATGGCCGACAGGTTGAGCTCGACTCCCTCCTTCTCGCGACAGAGCGTGCCGGTCGTCGCATCAAGTGTGACGAGCTTGTGACCGACCACTTCGCGCGCGGCAGCGATCTCGACATCAGTCGGCGGCCGAGTGCGTTTGCCATCAGGACCAAAGCCCCAGATATCGACCAGTGGGCCAACCGTTGGGTCGAACGCTCCTCCGGAGTCTTTAGCCAGTTCGAGCGCGGCAGAAATTACGACTGCCGTCTCACGCGAAATCGACACCGGCTCGTTGGAATCGCTCGAGTTGAACCGCGAGAGCTCCGACGACTCGATATAAGTCGACATCAAGTCATTGATTTCGACCAAGCGCTCGTCGATCGCTGCCTTCAGACGCTCAGCGGCGCCAACGTCGGTAACGCCGACTTTCACCGAGTACCGCGTCCCCATCGTCGAGCCGGTAAGTTCGTAGAGCGGCTCATTAGTTTGAGCCTCTCGACTGCATCCGAAAATGGCCAACAGCGACAACAGACACAACAGAGACCGGTCGCATCGCCTGTCGAACATCGCGGTTACTGGCTGACTGGTCGCCTGCGGGTCTGTCGGTATCTTCAGTGACTCAGTGTTGAAACAAATTAACTTCACGCGTTTAACCACCGAAGTCGTCGTAGGCGATGTTTTCCTTTTCGACGCCCAGATCATCGAGCATCTTAAACACAGCCGCGTTCATCATTGGCGGACCACAGATGTAGTACTCGATGTCTTCCGGAGCCGGGTGTGTTTTGAGATAGTTTTCGAGCAGCACTTGGTGAATGAATCCTTGGTAACCGGTCCAGTTGTCTTCGGGGAGCGGTTCCGAGAGCGCGACGTTCATCTTGAAGTTGGGGAACTCTTTTTCGATTTCCTTGAAATCATCGATATAAAACAGTTCGCGACTGCTGCGCCCTCCGTACCAGTAGCTGACTTTGCGTTTGGTCTTTTGTGCCTTGAAGAGCTCGAATATATGGCTTCGTAGTGGAGCCATACCGGCACCACCACCGATGTAAACCATTTCGGCATCGGAGTCTTTGATGAAAAACTCGCCATAGGGGCCACTGATGGTGACCTTATCGCCCGGCTTTTGGGCGAAGATGTAGCTCGACGCCTTTCCCGGCGGCGTATTTTCGGGGGCACGAGGGGGAGGACTGGCGATACGAACGTTGAGCATGATGATGCCTTTTTCGCCTGGGTAATTAGCCATCGAATAGGCGCGAATCACCGGTTCGTCTACTTTTGACACGTAACGCCAGACGTTGTATTTATCCCAATCAGAACGAAAACGCTCTTCAATCGCAAAGTCCTTGTATTCGACAACGCTCTTGGGGATTTCGATCTGAATGTAACCCCCCGCTTTGAACGCGACTTCTTCGCCCTGGGGCAAAGCTAGTTTGAACTCTTTGATGAAGGTCGCCACGTTATGGTTTGAGATTACCTCGCATTCCCACTTCTTGGTCTCAAACGCTTCGGGGGGAACTTCGACCTTCATGTCTTGTTTCACAGCAACTTGGCACGACAGTCGGCATCCTTCGCGGGCTTCGCCTTTGCTGATATGAGTCCGCTCGGTGGGGAGAATGTCGCCCCCTCCTTCAAGGACTTTCACTTCACATTGCGCGCAAGTACCACCACCGCCACAGGCGCTGGAAACAAAAATGCCTTCGTCAGCAAGCGCGTTCAGCAGTTTCCCACCAGCGGGGACGCTGATCGTCTTTTGATCGTTGATCAGAATGTTGACGTTGCCACTTGGCACAAGCTGTTTGCGGGCAGCCATAATGATGGCAACCAACGCAAGCACCACGACGGTGAACATCGACACGCCGGTAACAATGACAGGATCCATATCAGTCTCTTTAGCAAGCAGTGAAGAATAAATCGACTAGCTAAGCTCGACCAGACAACTCTACTCGGGCAAGTCGATACCACCAAACGCCATAAACGCCATCGCGATCAGCCCGACGGTCATGAACGTAATGCCCAACCCTCGCAGTCCCTCGGGTACGTCGCTGTAGCGGAGTTTTTCGCGAACCCCGGCAAGTGCCGTGATCGCGAGTGCCCAGCCGAAACCAGAACCGACACCGTAGACGCAGCTTTCCAGAAAATTATAGTCGCGCTCGACCATAAACAGCGAACCCCCCAGGATCGCGCAGTTCACTGTGATCAGCGGCAGAAAGATACCGAGCGTGTTGTAGAGCGGCGGAAAGAAGCGGTCGAGTGTCATCTCCAATATCTGTACCATGGCGGCGATGGTGCCGATGTAGCTAATGAGCCCCAAGAACAACAGATCTTGGTTCGCCAGACTGGGACTAAGCCAAGCCAGTGCGCCTTTCTTGAGCAGGTAAGTGAAGATCAGGTTGTTAGCCGGAATGGTGATTGCCATGATCACAATCACAGCCACGCCGAGGCTCATGGCCGTCTTCACGTTCTTGGAAATGGCAATGAACGTACACATGCCCAAGAAATAGACGAGCGCCAGATTCTCAATGAATACCGAATTCAGAAAGATATTGAGATAGTGATTGAAGTCCATAATAATGCCAACAGTGAGAGGCCGTTTGTATTCGCGTAGGGCTGAGCAATTACTCGTGCTCGACCTGCTCGGGGCGAAAGGTCCGCAGGATCCAGATGAAAGCGCCGATCAAGAAAAATGCGCTCGGTGCAAGGAGCAGCAAGCCATTTGGGGCGTAATACAGATTGCCAAATAGGCTGCTCGCACCATCGGTCACCTCGGGGGGAGATGTTGGAAGTACTTCGTAGCCCAACAGTTTGCCCGAGCCAAACAATTCGCGAATGAAGCCGACGACGATCAGAATTACGCTGTAGCCGAGTCCGTTGCCAATACCGTCGAGAAACGACATCCAGGGGGGTGACTTCATTGCATAGGCTTCGGCACGCCCCATCACAATGCAGTTGGTAATGATGAGCCCAACGAACACACTCATCGTCTTGCTTACGTCAAAGAAAAACGCCTTCAGAAATTGATCGACGACAATCACAAGTGAAGCAATGATTGTCATCTGCACGATGATGCGAATACTCGACGGGATGTAATGACGGATCGAACTAATCGCCGCGCTCGAACAGGCGGTCACAATTGTCACGGCAGCAGCCATCACGATAGCCGTTTTGAGCTGTGTGGTTACCGCCAGTGCCGAACAGATGCCAAGCACCTGGAGCGTGATGGGGTTGTTGCTAAAAATGGGTTTTAGCAGGACGTCTGCTGCCGATTGCTTTGCCATGGCGATGCCGTGGGTTATTGGTCGCGGTGAATAGTTTATGACTTGTCCGACTTGTCGCCGGTTTGCGCTTTGATAAAGGGTCCAAATCCATCGGGGCCCAGCCAGTAGTTGACCATATTTTGGACGCCGTTGCTGGTGATGGTTGCGCCGCTCAAACCGTCGACTTTGTGTTCGGCGCCAGGTTCACTCACACCCCCCTTCACCAACTTCACAGCGGGCACTCCTTCGTCGTCGTAAATCTCTTTGCCTTTCCAATCATTCTTAAACTTTTGGCTCTCGACCTCACCCCCTAGCCCTGGCGTTTCGCCATGCTCGTAATACGAAATGCCGACGACGGTATCGCCGTCATTGGCGAGCGCGAGGTAACCGTAGAGCGTGCTCCACAATCCTTTGCCGGAAATCGGAATGACATACGACTGAACCTTGCCTGCCTTCGCGATCTCGTAAATGAAGCCGACATTTTCGCGTGTCGGCAAACCAGGCTTGGGACCGTCGACGTCGATTGTCTTGTTTTCCTTCGGGTTGTTGCGAGCCTCCATCGGATCGTACTCTTTGGGGACTTCGACCACTTCAGGCGTGCCGAGTTTCACAGCAACCTGGGTGACGACTTCCGCGAAAGTTTTCTCGATGGCCTTTCGGTCCATACCGTCTTCGAGCAGGCCGGCGGCCATCAGAACGTTCTTCTGGCGGTCGAACGCCTTATTCGCTTCTTGATAAGGCTTCAACAGCACGGCAGCGGACGAAACCACTAGCGAGCAGACCAAACACAGCACGGTGGCGACCACAAAGGTGCCTAGCATACTATCACGTGCCATAACGAGCGGCCCTCCGTTTGACGTTGGCTTGAATCACAAAGTAATCGATGACCGGGGCAAAAACATTACCGAACAGAATCGCTAGCATGATCCCTTCGGCATAAGCCGGATTCATGACGCGGATGAGAATGGTCATGCCGCCTACCAATAGCCCATACCACCACATACCGATCTGTGTCATCGAACTGGAGACCGGATCGGTCGCCATGTAGACGGTGCCAAACGCAAAACCGCCAATCACTAAATGCCACATTGGAGGGATGCAGGCGACCGGGTTTTGCGACGTTTCGCGGAAGAAGTAGAGCAGCGAAGCGGTGACGAGCGCACCAATGACGACGCCCGACATGATCCGCCACGAGCCGATGCCGGTGGCGATCAAAATTGCCGCACCAATCAAGCAAGCGAGTGTTGAGGTTTCGCCCATCGAGCCCTGGATGAAGCCGAGGAAAGCGTCCCACCAACCGAAGCTAGAAATTCCCTCTTTGGCCTTTGACATCACTGCCGCTGGCCCAACACCGAAATCGGCGTCAACCATCGCGCCGAGCGTGGTCGCACCGCTATAACCATCGATGGCTTTCACCGCTGTCCACACGCCGTTTCCGTCGGGGTTGCGGTCGCCAGAGAGATAGGGGGCGTAGGCGAAGTAGACGAACGCCCGCGCGGTAAGCGCTGGGTTGAGAAAGTTCTTCCCCGTGCCACCGAAGATCTCTTTTCCGATCACGACGCCAAACGCGATACCAACGGCAACCACGGTGAGGGGAGTCGTCGCCGGGAGCGTGAGCGGATAGAGCATCCCCGTGACGAGAAAACCCTCGTTGATTTCATGACCACGGATGAGCGAGAAGATCAGCTCAAGTGTGCCACCGACAGCCATCGTGACAATATAGATTGGCAAGAACCAGAGAGCACCATGCACAAAGCAATCGACAAGACTGGCGGGGTCGTAACCCATGCCGAGCATTTGAATCACGTTATCGCGCCACGAGTCGACCGGATCTGCCTTCTCTAGGCTGATCATCAGGTTGGCTTGATAACCTGTGTTGTAAATTGCCATCAGAATGCAAGGCAGCAGCGCGACGATGACGGTCGACATCATCCTTTTCATGTCGAGTGCGTCGTGAACGTGGGAGCCGTTCTTCGACACTTCGCCGGGCGTGTAGAGAAAGGTATCGAGCGCCTCGTACAGCGGATACATCCGCTCGAGCTTGCCCCCCTTCTTAAAATTCGGCTCGACCTTGTCGAGCAAGTTCCGCAAGAATTTCATAGTCGCTGTTCAAAGTGAAATTAATGAACCCAAGCTCGCGGAGAGCTTGGACTGAGTCGGAGTCTATCGTCCGGCGGCGGCTAAAATCGCTGAGTTAACCCTCGGCTTCGATTGTTTTCAAGCTCGATCGCAACAGTGGTCCATATTCGATTTTGCCGGGGCAGACGAATGAACAAAGCCCGAGGTCTTCTTCGTCGAGCTCAAGACAGCCCAGTGATTGGGCCGTTTCGAAGTCTTGAACCGCCAGTGACTTCAGCAGGGGAGTTGGAATAATGTCGAGTGGCATCACCTGTTCGTACATGCCGATCGGGACAATCGCGCGGTGGCTTCCCTCGGTTGAAGTAGTGAAGTTCAGTGGTTTTCCTGCGAAGACGCCCGCAAACATTGGCTTCACCGAAAACTTGCCAAAACCGGGTCCGGTCCAGCCCAATAGATCGCGTCGATAGCCTTCTTCGAGCAACACAACTTGCAAGTGATAGCGGCCCAAAAAGTCGGTCGGAGCAACCGACTTGCGGCCAGCAAAGACCGAGCCCGAAATCACTCTTGCGGGGAATTCGAGCCCCTCTTTCACCTCGTCTCCAACCAGTTCGCCAAGCGATGCGCCGATTTGCGTGCGAACAATCTTGGGACTCTTGGCCGCCGGTCCCGCGATGGAAATGACCCGCGAGTTGTCGATGTGGCCCGTGTTAAAAAGGTGCCCAATTGCGGCGACATCTTGGTAGTTGACATACCAAGAGGTGCGGTCCATCGCGACCGGTGCGAGAAAATGTATGTGCGTCCCCGGCAGTCCAGCGGGGTGAGGTCCAGCAAAAATGACTGTTTCGATTCCGTTCACGTTTTCGCCCGGAAGTGGACCGCCCGGTGCCCGGCACAAATAGGTCTTGCCGTCGGTCAACTGCGTCAAGACTTGCAGTCCCGACACGAAGTCGGCCTCACGCTCGGCCAGCACAATCCGAGGGTCGGCCGCCAGAGGATTGGTGTCGATTGCCGTCACCAGGATCGCGTGGGGCATGATCTCGGGATCGGCTACTTTGCTGTAGGGCCGCGAGCGAATGGCGGGCCATAACCCCGAAACAAGCAACTTTTCGCGAACTTCGTCGGCTCCAAGCTGCGACAGATTCCGGTCACCAAATGTGCCGAAGTTAATACGGTCGTCCCCAACAAGTTCGATGGTGAGCGACTCGAACTTGCGCTTCGCACCCCGAATCACGCCGGTGACACGACCGCTTGCCGGAGCCGTGTAGCGAACCCGCGGAGACTTCTTATCGGTGAAGAGCAACTGTCCCTGCTGGACCACGTCGCCTTCGCGAATTTCCATCGTCGGCTTCATGCCAATATAGTCGTCACCCACCAATGCGACGTGAGAAATGTTCGGCCCGGCCGAAATTTGCTGAACTGGCGCACCGGCAATCGGCAGCGTAAGTCCTTTTTTGATAGTCACTGTCCGCAGCATATTCTCTCAGACCTTGAGCCCGTCGGCTCGCATTAGTGGTGTCCTTCACCGTCGCGAATGGTCCACTTCGCTAGCATGGCGCAGGGACACGACGACAGGGGCGTATTGACTTCGTGAATAATTTCACAAAGTCGCCGCCAGGTCAAGGTGGGTAGGGGACCAGTTACCAAAACATCTCTACTGGGGAGCGAACCGCACAACTGCTGGATTTGTCACATGACTACTGGCATAGTGAGATTTTCGCGAACGGAAACAACGCGCCCCGTTTACAACGTGGCGGGCAGCTAACATATTGACAGTTCGTTTGCGGCGATTGCCGAATACACCTTGCGCCGGACAGGTAGCTCAGTTGGTAGAGCACAGGACTGAAAATCCTGGTGTCGGGGGTTCGACCCCCCCCCTGTCCACTAGACATAAGTCGAAGCCGAACAAGCATTTAAGTTACCTTCGGGCGTTCCGAAGTGCGGCGTTTTCCAAGGGGGTTTTCCGGTACATACCGGAAAACTCTCGGCAAATTGGGAGACCTGCACAATGGCACGACCGAAGAAACTCATTCCAGACTACCGTAAGCATCGGGGGAGCGGCCAAGCGGTCGTTACCATCGCTGGCCGCGATCACTACCTAGGACCGCACGGCACCCAAGTCAGCAAGAACGAGTATGATCGGCTGATTGGCGAATGGCTCCAGAACGGCAGGCAACTGCCCGGATCGCCCGAGAGTGATTCGACAATCACGGTCGCCGAAATGGTGCTCGCGTACCTGAATCACGCTGAGGCGTACTATCGGAAGAATGGCCAGCCGACTTCCGAAGTGGTCGACGTGAAGCTGTCGATGCGGCCGTTGCTCGAATTGTACTCTCGGCACCTGGTAAGCGACTTCGGCCCCATCGCCCTCAAGGCCGTTCGTCAACGGATGGTCGAAGGTGGTCTGTCGCGGGGCGTCACCAATCAGCGGATCGGTCGAATCAAGCGAGCGTTCAAGTGGGCTGTGAGTTGCGAGTTGATCCCCGAGACCATCGCCCGCGCGCTCGAATCGGTTGACGGGCTCAAGCAGGGACGCACAGAGGCCCGCGAGACTTCGCCTATCCTGCCCGTAGATGACAAGGCTGTCGATGCCACGCTGCCTCACCTGCCCGAAGTGGTGGCCGATATGGTCCGATTGCAGCGAGCTACCGGGATGCGTCCCGGCGAAGTCTGCGCGATCCGGCCATGCGACATTGATCGCTCGGGCGACGTTTGGACCTACACGCCAGCGAGCCACAAAACCCAACACCACGGCCGAACTCGAACCATCGCCATCGGGCCGAAGGGCCAAGCGGTGTTGCTCAAGTATCTGGCCCGCGATCCGGCGATGCATTGCTTTCGACCGGTCGACAGTGAAGCCAAGCGGCTGGCAGAATTGGAAGCGAACCGAAAGACCCCGCCGAGTTGCGGCAACCGGCGCGGCACAAACCGTAAGGCCAAACCCAAAACAGTGCCGGGGAAGTTCTATACCCACCGGAGCTACGCGAGGGCCATCTACCGCGCGTGCGATCGAGCATTCCCCGCACCGAAGGGCACAGCAGGCGATGACCTCAAGGCGTGGCAGAAGTCGCACCGCTGGGCACCGAACCGACTGAGGCACTCGGCCGCAACGGAGATTCGCCAGCGGTTCGGATTGGAAGCGGCGCAGGTGACCCTCGGCCATGCTTCGGCTCAAGTGACGCAGGTTTACGCCGAGCGAGACCTGTCGAAAGCGGTGGAAGTTGCAAGGGCGATCGGTTAGTTTCGTTTGCAGTAGCCGGGCAGCAAATAAAGTTGCTCGGCTACTATTGACAGACAATAAAACGTCAGTAAGATTCGGTGCAGTCGCAAGGAAGAGCGACGCGGCGTCATTCGTGTAGGTTAGATGGGACTCGCTAAGGCGAGGCAAAACACCACGACGCAGACGCGGGATTGTTTCGAGCCTGCGGGCGGCATGATGCGTAGCGAAACAACAGCTCCAAGCCGAAGCACCCGTCGGCGAGGATCGAGTGTAGGGGAAGCCGGGGTACTTCTAAGGCCCACCGCTCCGGCTAGCGCCAGCAGCTTTCAACATCGAAACTGCCGCTAGCTCCCCTGCATATTCTATCGGGTCTAGCGGCACCACTCTTGGGCCTTGCCATGACCGCCGAAATTGTACCGGGTGAAAAACTCTACCCACTGGCCGACGCAATTGAGAAAGCGACCGGCTATCGTCCCTCACCGTCGACCGTGTGGAGATGGAAGCTCCGCAAGGGCTTGCCATTCGTTTTGGTAGGAGCGATCCCGCGCACATCGGTCGAAGCTGTCCACCGCTGGAATGAAGCGGCCACCGCCGCCGATCGTGGCGAGTCGCCGAAGGCCCGCACGAATCGCCAGCGTGAAGCGGGCATTGCGAAGGCCGAGCGTGCGCTGGCCGAAGCCGGTATCTGAGAGTATCGCCGCCGAACCGGCAGGTGCGCGCGGCGCGCACCTGCCCGAGAGTAACCGCATTACCCCCGCTCCCCCAACAAACGCGACGCCCCCCATGAACGATGAATTACAAGTCGTGATAAGCGAGAATCGACAGCAAGCGGCCGAGGAAGTTCTGAATCGCTTTCCGCAATGGAGCGACCGCCGTATCGCTAAGCTGTGCGGACTCTCGCCGACGACCATCAGAAAAGTTCGGCGTCGCTCGGCCGCTGCGTTGGCAGGCGCGCGCGGCGCGCGCCTGACCTCAGACGAGCCCGCAAAGCGAATCGGCGCGGATGGCAAGTCCTACCCGGCGACGACAACTAATCAAAAGAAAATGTCCGGTTTGCCCAGTTGCGCGCGAGGAAAGGACGAAAGCGAACCGAAGATAGAAGGGCATTTTAAGCCAACAAAGGAAAGCAGCGTGCAACAAGAAACAAACAAAGTGCCAAAAACGCCAGCGTTTGCGTCTGGCGAAACGTGGTTGACGATGGCGGAAGTAGTTGAGCGATGGCGAAGCTCCGCGCCGACCATTCGCGCGATGGCCGCTCGCGGACGGATCAAAATGATTCGGCTTCTCGACAGGTCGCCGCGCATCGCGCTCTCTTCGGTGTTGGCCATCGAAAACGAAACGATCGGCGATGACTGAGCCCGTCAAAACCATCGGCGATCTACTGCGCGAGCAGGCGCGAGAGCGTGAAGCCGAGCTGCAAACGAGCGACGGCCGCCGTGCTGAACGGACTGGCAGGACGCGCGAGGAAATCGAGCGAGACAGAATCCGAGACTCACTGAAAATCATGCGAGTGCCCCAGTGACGAACTGCAAAATTATCGAGCCCGACCTGAAAGAAAATCCCATCGTCTGTGGCGAAGAGGGCGACGGCATCGCGATGGGCGACCGAACGGCCGACGGGTTCGTGAGTCTGGAACTTCGGGGCTGTATCGACGAGGACTTGGCCGAGACCTTGGAGCAATGGAGCTGGCAACTCGCCAACCATGAAAAACGACGCGGCGGGATACTCTGGCTCGATTGCTGTGGTGCGGTGCTGACTCCCAAGCTGGTGCAAGCTATCAGTCACTTGATCGACGCGCACAACCGGGGCATACCGGTGTTTTGCGTTGTCGAGCGTGCGCTTGGCGGGTCGATGCTGCTCTCGACTGCGTGCTCCGAATCGTGGTCGCTTCCACTCGCGACCTTCGGTGGCTTTGTGTTCTCGCCACGCACTGGCGCGGTGGTGAATCGCAGGGAGTTCACCGGATCGGCCAATGCGTCGGTCCAATATCTGGAGCTGCTCACACCGGGAGCAAACTTGCGCAATCTCGACACCGTGTTTTCGGCCGAAGTGGCCGAAGCTCGCGGCTTGGTCGAATGCATTCGCAGCGACATTGCGACCGCCGACGATGCGATCGACTCGCTGCGAGAGTTCGTAGCTGACCACCCAAGTTTTCTTTTGTAATCGGAGTTGAGTTGATGATTGATTTTGATGCTGAACTGACGAACCGCAAAAACGCCATCGCCGCCGCGTGCATCGGGGCGGACGATGCGTTCATCATGGCCGCCATCGCCGCTGGGACTTCGGCCGAGGATGCGAGCCGACAATGGCAACAGAAGCTGATTGCCGAACGTGACAAAGCGACCACGGCCGCCGCCGCCAAGCAGCGCGGAACGCAGCTCACGGCTGGCGTACCCGGTGTCGACAGCGAAGAGGACTACGGCGCGATCGTCAAAGGCTTCATGGCGAAGGGCATGACTCGTTCGCAAGCCTGCCACAAGGCGGCGAAGCAGTACCCCGAAGCTCACGCGGCATTCGTTGCGAGCTGCCCCGCTCCGACTCGCAAAAGCAAGTCACGGTCGTAGTTCTTGGGTTGGGCCGGTGCGGTGGGATGGCTCCGGCCGCGCCGGTCCTTTTTTTCTTTGCGAGACTCACGCGATGATGAGCGGCAAACTATTCGCGATTGCTCCCGGCCGAGCTTCCGATGCGGCACTGGCCGAGCCTGAGAATAGCTACTCAAGCTATCGAGTTGGCGGTTTGACTGTTGTCGAAGTCGAGGGCGTGCTTGACGGCGCGATCACGAACCGCTTGCGGCGCGACGTGTTGCAAAGTGAACGAGACGAGTCGGTCACAGAGCGGATCATTCTTTTTGATTCACCGGGCGGGTCGACCGACGGCAACGACGACTTAGCGGCCACGATCCGCGCGAGCCGAGAAGTGAAACCAATCACAGCCATCGTGCCATCGGTGGCAGCGAGTGCTGCGTACAACCTTGCCGCGAGCTGCTTGCGAATAGTTGCCAGCCCGGCCGCGAGCGTTGGTTCGATCGGCGTCTTTAGCGTGCTGGTTGACAGTAGTGAACAAGCGGCGTTGCTTGGCTTGCGAGTAATCGTCGTGCGAAGCGGCCGCTTCAAGGGCCTCGGCATTCCGGGCGTCGAGGTGACGCCCGAGCAAATTGAAAATCTACAGCGAACGGTCGACGGTCACGCGAGACTATTTCTCGCCAGCGTCGCGAAGGGCCGACGCATGGCGACCGGCAGACTACAGGAGCTTGCCGACGGCTCGATGTACATGGCGAGTGAAGCGAAGGCCAACGGCTTAATCGACGAAGTGAAATCCGCTCACGACTATCTTGAAGAACGAATCGAGTACCACACAGGGCAGGCGCGCGCGGCGCGCGCCTCGTGGCTGTCACAACCACGCGCGAAAGTCATAGAGGCTTATAGCGAAGCCGTGGCAAAAGAAACCGGCCGGAGTCTTCCACTCACGTCGGTCGAGCTGCGACGTTCGTTGGTCGACAGTCGTGAAGAGTATCGCGAGCTTGCAGAAGCATTCCACAAATTGACTCGTAGCCACTCCGGAGCTTGAAGTGACCACACCACTCGAAACGGCGAAAGCCAAACTGGCCAGTCGGCGAGCCGACTCACTCGGCGACATACTCGCTTTTGAAGAAATCCTACAGTCGCTCGACGGCAAATGGCGGATTTTGCCGGTCGATGAGCGAGCCATTGGCATGGCCGCTGGCGAGCTGAGTACCGACTCTCGCGAAGATCGGCGTCGGTTGAGCGTCGCACTCAAGCGGCTCGATAGTGAGGCCGAGTTGCGTCGGCAGTACGGCACGGCCGAAGAGCGCGAAGCGACGGTTCGCCGTTTGGAATCACAGCAGGCCGACTACGCTCGCGCAAAACAGTTTGCCGACGAATCCATCGCCGGAATCTTGCGTGCTCTCGCAGTCGAAGAGGGGAAGCTCGCGGCCATTCGCCAACGGCGGCAAGCGACGGTACAGGCACGGCAGAGCTTGCTAAGCCTTGCCCGCACGAAGCCGTGGCTCCATCGCATGAGCCAAGCCAGCTCGCTGCCGAAGCCGGAAGAGCTGGCCGCGCTGGAGCAGCAATCGCTACAGTTCAGGGACTTCTTGCGTTCCAAAGAGCAACTGCAAAAAGACCCGGCGATCCTCGCGCGAATCTACCCGGACCTCGTGACCGAGCGGGACGCACTCAAGCGGTCGTTGTTCGGCTGGGCGTTTGACCCCTACCAATCGCCGCCGTTGCGAGCTCCCGATCGACCCGCGAAGGGCTGGGTTATCGACGGCGAGCGACTCGCGATTGCGCGCCAAGCAATCACTGCTGAGTTGGTTAAGATTGAAAGCCAGATCGCGGAGATAGGGGCCGCATGGCGTGGCGAGTTGGCCGACGGCGACCTGCTAGAACAGTGGGTAGAGCATGGGCTCCAAGGGCTGGTAGGCAACGCAGATGCGACGTGAGCAGGCAACCGCTGCGGCAGGCGCGCGCGGCGCGCGCCTGCCCGAGAGCGACGCCAGCGAGCCCTCAGCCCCCCCCTTTGGGTCCTTCCCGGGGGCCACCCGGGGTGAGGCTTTGCCCGCGATCTTGTGATATTTCCTCTCAGACGACTCCAAACTCCAAGTAAGTAAGCGGCAACTTGAGGCATCATGTCAGACTTACCCAGCACCACCGCAGAGCAATTCGGAGAGCAGGTCGCCGCTCTGGATGATGCAATGCTCGCCACGCTGGAGCTGCCCGCGCTGGAGCCCGTGCGGCGGCACGTTCGCCGCTTGTTCGCGTGTCGGTACACAGGCGACTTGGGGAGTGACCTGTTGCTTAGCCAAGCTGCCGACTCGGCCGCTCGCGTCGCCTGTTGCTACGCGAGTGGCGACGCGAGCCGATGCGGTCGAGCCTTTACCTGCCCACACTGGGCGACCTGTTTGCCGTGCTAATAGACGAACGATAACCGATGGGTGCTGACCTCAACTTAGTGTTCGCGGAGAAGGGCGCGGCAGGCGTGCTCCGGCAGCTCGCTTCGCTCAAGAGCGAAGCCAAGAATGCGGGCAAAGAGATTGCCGCCCAGAACGCGGCCATCTCTAAGTCACAAAAGGAAATCGAACGCGCCTACCAGCAAACGCTCTCGCCAATCCAAAAGCTGGAGAATCAAGCCAAGTCGCTCGCCGCCGCGATCAAAGACACGAAGCTGCCAGACTTCGACCGTCGCAAGGCCGAGGCGGCGCTCGATGGTCGGAAGCATCGGAACGATTTACCCGCACGCTGAGTACAGCAAGCAACTCGAAACGGCTGGCATCGCGGTGACAGTTTTCACGAATTCCGACTCGCCGCGCAAGTCGCATGGCTCGCCTTACAAGGCGCTGGACGAATCGAGCCGATCGACATTGCAAGAATTCGTCGACAGCTATGGTCGACCATTCATCGAGGACGTTTCGAGGTATCGCGGAGTCGACGTTGACAAAGTCGTTTCGGACTACGGCGGCGGCGATGCACTCCGCGCGTCGGTCGCCATCAATAAGGGCGTGGTCGATCGCATCGTGCGCGACTTCGACGATACAATCAGCCGCATGATTCAAACCACCACGACGAGCTAAAAACCGAGGCGGCCATCGTCACACTTGCCGCTGGTATCCGCGGCTGGCGAAAAATGATCGACGGTCACAACCTTTGGTGGGCCAAGCTCAATGCCGAGCTGGAGCACATGGGCGAACGGCTCACAGAATTGCAGACACTTCGCGATCGGATCATCGAGGAACTCGAAAGCGATCCGGCCGATTGGTGGAAAGATCAATAGCAACTGCGCGCGGCGCGCAGTTGAAAACCCGCTAGAAAACGAGGAGACGAACCAACAAAAAAATGAGCGACGCTGACATAGCCCCCTTTTGGGCAGAGAACGGAATAGAAGCGGCGATCCGGCTGAGGGGTTACACCCGTCGAAGCGAACAACGTTGCGAAACGAGTGAAGCAATCGCGCGAGTAGGGGCACGCTGACAACTCCAGCCCCTAAGCGAACCGTACGACAGTCGTGGAGTGAATCGGGAAGTGCGACTGAATAAACAAAGTGCCCGAGCAAGTCGACGGCTGGCTCCGAAGTTTGCCATTTTCTTGCTCAACTCCATCTTCGGATGGAGTTGCTGCGCTCGGGCTTCACCAAAGTTTGCCGAAGGCAAACGAGCATTCGGTACAGCGCATAAAGAGAGCCGGTCAGGACGCTGACAAGGCTCCACCTGACCGGCTCAATATTCAAGCTGCTTGAATGATACGAACAACGCGCGAGGCTGTCCAGCATTGGGCGTTCGTCTGGTCGAGCATGATGCGAAAGGATTGCACCGCTTCGCAGATCGCCATGTTCGCCGCTGAGCGACAGCAACAGCTCAAGCCAGCAGCGAAGGAACGGCAACGCGAAGGTGGCAAGACTGCTGGGCGTGGTCGCCCAAAGCAAGACGAAAAGGTTCCGGCAGCGTTGCCGGAACCTAAAGAGACTCGCGACCAAGCCGCCGAGCAATTTGGCATCGGTGCCCGCACGGTCAACAAGGCGGCGAACGTCTTAGAGGGGGGCTGCGAGCGAAATACGGTCTCCGCATTTGCGCCCTAACGAGCGCCGACGACCTAACCCGACTACTGAGACCCTGGAAGCGGTCCCCGTTTGAGACCAACGCGCAACCGCAACCATTGGTACTTGTACCATTAGTTGCTGGAAGCGGTCCCCATTTGAGACCGAAGCACGCAACGCGGCTGTCATGCGACTTTGGTTGCAGTGCTACACCGCTGAAGAGATTGCATCGCGAGTTGGAATGCCACGCAGTTCGATCGAGTCGCTATTCCCGAGAATCCGCAATTACGAAATCTCGGGAATACCCGGTATTTTCACAGAGGATGAACCACCCGACTCGGCAACAGCAAGCGACCAAAAAAGCGGAGTTGACACCCGCGCGAATCACGGCACAATGAGCGTCGGCTGGCGAGAGCCTGAAAAACTCTCACTGGCGACACTTCTAGACTGAGGAATTCTGAAAATGTATTTCCGAGCGAACAAGCCCGGTAGCGCGTGCGCACCCCCAAGCGATAACCCCGGAAGCGGGATAGCGAGGCTGCGCGGCAGGGACTCAGTCCCCTGTTTTTCAACGTCGCTATCGGGCTTGTTCGCGTTTTGGAAAGGGCTCCCCGATGGTATGCCTAGCAGTCCCCGTATTCGGTGGTCGCGTTCCTATCGACCGATCGCTACCGAAGCTCCGCCAAGCACACGATCAATTCGATAACGACAACTTGCCCGGCTGTGCCGTGCTGTTGCGTGAAGCGATCCGCCTGCACTTGATCGCGGTTGCCGAGTTCTACAACGTCAAACCCGACCGACCGCAACACCCGGCAAACTTGCTCGCACAGCTAGCCGAAGCGAAAGCGCTCAAGAGTGGGCCGGTTCATTGGTTCCGCGAAATCTTATTCACCTGCCGACGTGTTCTGCGATGCGCGGACGTTTCGGCGCAAGCAATGGAGTTCTGCCTCGCGTTCGCTTACGAGAACATCGACGCCAATCACCAACACTTCGGGGAAAGGGTTTAGCCATGAACGAGCCTCAAAAGTTGACGGAATTTCTGATTCACAACTACGGCCCCGTGCGGAATCTCTCTGCGGGAACAATCGCTATCTACAACCAATCGATCCGCTTGTTGGCTGAGCATATCGGGCGGGAACCCACCCTCGATGACCTTATCGAAGAGAACATTTTCGCAGTCGCCAACGGGGGGGCTAAGCCGCACTATACCGACGCGTTGCGTGCCATGAGTCGCTTCGACGGGCGGGCCTACTTCACTCAGGGCGAGACTCAGTACGATTCGGAGTTGTCTCGCTTCCATGCCGAGAAGGGGCATACTCGACGCACCCGCGAGCATTACCGGGCAGTCTTCCGGCGCTTCGGCGACTTGGAGTTGACCGACGAGAATCTAGCCGTTTATCGAGAACAGCGGCTTGCTCATGGGCTTGCCAAAGATTCCGTTCGCGGAGAGCTAGGCAGATTGATGGCCTATGCTCGATGGAAAGGATTAAACCCGAAAACGCAACAGCCGAAGAAAGTGCGACGCGAGCCGCAAGCGTGGTCGCGCAATGAATTGCGTCGGCTGTTCAAAGAAGCTCGCACGACCGAACGCACTATCTACGGTATCCCAGGCGCGATCTATTGGCCCGCGATTCTCGGCTTGGCGTATGACACGGGCGAACGGATTACCGCAATAGCGGCTCTTGAGTGGAGCGACATCGACTTCGACCAACGCTCGGTTCGTTATCGTGCCGAGACGCGCAAGGGTAGCTGTGCGGACCACCAGGGGACGTTTAGCCGTGGCACGCGTCGCGATCTGTTGCGGCTTCGCGGGTTCGGGAAAGGCAGACCGTTTCGACTCGGCTGCGAATCGACGCGATGGAAAGCGTACACGACCCTACTGAAGGATGCGGGGCTGCCCAGCGACCGACGGTCGAAGTTTCATCGCCTTCGCCGAACACACGCGACTTGGTTGCATTGGTCGGGCGGCGACGCGACAGCATCGCTAGGGCATTCGAGTAGCGATATCACCCGCGATGCGTATCTCGACAAGCGGTACACCCGCAAGGGGCGATTGCCGAGCATTTCAGTTGGCATCGTCGCAACTGTGTTGGCATGGTTCGGCTGGCGATAGCAATTCTCCCCGCACCGTCCGCACTTAACCCCAACTGGAAACGAATTCATGTACTTCGAAAAACTCTCCGACTACCATTGCCAGAAAAACCACGGCACACGAACGCGCTCGCACTATCGCGCCATCATCGAACGATTCGGCAACCAGGCTATCGCGCCGGAATCAATTGCCGAGTATCGTGACAAGCGACTCTCCGAAGGTCGCACCGCTGACACTGTTCGCGCGGAAATCTCAAAGCTCTGTGCGTTCGCACGATGGCTCGGCGTCGATCCTGAATTGACTCTCCCGCGCAAGGTGCATCGCCCGCCGACAGAATGGAGTTGCCAAGAATTGCATCGGCTGTTCGCCGCCGCTCGCAGCACAAGCCGAATCATCTACGGCGTTCCCGGTTCGATTTATTGGCCGGCCCTACTTGGTGTCGCTTGTGATGCAGGTGAACGCATCAGAACCATTGTCGGCATCGAATGGGGCGACATCGACTTCGTTCGCCGTTCGGTCATGTATCGAGCCGAGTTATGCGAGGGGGATGCCGCTGATAACTGTTGCTGCACCCTCAGTCGTCGCACAGTCAAAGATTTACTACTATTGCGAGCCAGCGGCGTTGAGAGACCATTCCGGCTGGGCTGCGAATCGACGCGATGGAAAGCCTATAAAACGCTGCTGGAAGACGCCGGATTGCCCAGCGATCGCCGCAGTAAGCTCCACAGATTATGCCGAGCGAATATGTCATTGGTTCACAGAGCAGGCGTTTGGCTTGGCTGGCGTTAACTTTCCCGCGCCCGTCGTCAGCAATGGCGACGGGTTTTTTCGTGCGCGGAAATTGTAGCCGTGGCTAAATTCGCCCCCGAGTTATCCGGTACAGTACCGTTTTACGATTCACGCAATACCGAAAACCTCGGGAAATAGTGCAATCGCGTGAAATAGCTTGCAATGGCACTCGGCAGGCGTTAGACTCTACAAAACAAGGGGAAAACGCCGAACAAATGCTTGTTCTAGGTTCGCCTGAAAATCCTGGTGTCGGGGGTTCGACCCCCCCCTGTCCACTAGACATAAGTCGAAGTCGAAGCCGATTGGTGAGTTGCGAATGCACATCGGCGATCGGGAGATCGCCGCAATCGTGGCCGTCGACGATGCGACCATCCAGCCCACCAGCAAGAGCTAAACCGAGGTTGTGGCTGACCTGTTTCGGCTCCGGCACCTTTTTCGGCTCCGGCAATTCGTGCAATGGAAGCCAGAAGAGGCTCGTCCTCAACAGCAGGTCACTTCGCCAGAGGTCAATTGGCCATTTGGCGGGCTAGACCTTTATGACAGGTGGCTCAATCTTCAGGGAGCAGTCCAGTTTAAGGAAAAGCCGAAGAGAGGGGCCGCTTTTTGAGCGGCAACACCCTGAGCGGAGGACAAGGGACTCGAACCCTCAACCCCTTGCGGGGCAACTGATTTCGAATCAGTCTGCTAGCCATTCGCTTATCCTCCGAATAGACAGCTAGTTTAGTGCGTCGACCGAATAGGGACAAGCCGTTCTTGACGTTGGTTCGACCCAACCTGTCCCAACCTTCGACAGCCTTTCGAGAACTATCGAGCCGCTACGAATTTCAGCTTGGCGACCGCACGGCTTGCGACGTGATGTCGCATGAAGAGATTCCAGACCAAACCGCTCCGCGCGTTTTCGATCGCCATCAGCATCGCCCCTTGATCGATCGCCACATAGTGTTCCGGGGCACTGCGTGGCGTGAGCGAGAAACTGTCGACGAATCCGTAGCCACCTTCGTTGGGATCGCGCCATACAAGTAGACTACCGTCGGAGTCTTGCAGATTTCGGAATTCACGGAGCGCGGCGAGGCTCAGTTCGGGTGTGAGGGGCAAGGCGGTTGCGGCGGCGTAGGGGGCGACGATGCCGTCGTACCAAACTTCGCGATGGTTAAGGTTGGGGCCAACTTCGGGCACGAGGTACCGGTCGCCAAATAGACATGCCGAAAGTCCCCAGCGGTTTTCGCCTAGTGTGGGGAACTCGCTCGCCCGCTCGCGACAGCGCTCGGCATGGGTGACGATCGCCACTTGTGAATTGCGCCACCAATCGACAGGTGTGTTGGCGGGCCTACTGTCGGACTCTGCGGTCGAGACGAACTGATTGGGGCGGTCGCTGCCGTAACGGCGGTAATCGATGAAGCAGTGGCTAAACAGATAGGTGAAGAGCGAGCCGTTCCACGAAACGGCAAACGGTTCGCCCCCCGCATGACTCTCGAACTGCCGCGCAAGCTGATAATATTTGGCCGGATCGACGGCGTATTCGTCTACCGGTGAACCGGTCGCCAAGAAATAAAGCAAACGCTCTTCGTCACTGGCGACGGACCAGTACCAGGGAAACGGTCGCCCATCGGCTTCGATGCCGCGTATGGTGGTGGCTTGCCAACCGAGAGACAGCAATTGGTCGGGGCCACCTTGGTAACTCTTCCAATGAGTCTGCCCGATGAGTCGGTCGCTTAGCTCGGCGACTTCGCCACCAAAGTACTCACCTGCTACCATTGCGCCACACACGAGCAGTGCATGATCGATCGTGCTGGCCATCACTTCGTAACGCTGTTTCGTATCGCGAAATGTGGGCCCCCCCCCTGTGTCGAGTTCGACGTAGTGCAAAAAGACACCCGACTTGCGGTTGTTGGTTGCCGAGAGCAGGGCATTGAGCACCTGAAGTGCGCGTTGCTCGGCGGCGGGACGGTCGACCCAGCCATGTTCGACACCTATCGGAAGCGACGCCAACTGAAAACCAACACCGGCGACACTACAAATGCGATCGCTCGTGCTATCGCGAACCAGCGGTGCGGGACTACCGACTTCCTGCCAGAAGTAGAGCCAGCAGCCGCGCTCGATTTCTTCGAGCAGTTCGCGGTCTGCGGCACCAAGCGTCGCATCAAATGAATCTAAAGGCGAAGCGGTTGGTCTCGCTTCGAGCGACACCTCGCTCGCGAGCTCATCGCCCCCCGCGCGACCAACGACGAGCAGAACGACAGCTACTGTCAGGCAAATCAACCGTCGGCCATCGGCAAGCATGATGTCTCGCGGTCTGCTGAGGTGGCAATCGTATGAAGTCTCTGCAGTATAGCCGGGTCGCTCATAATGTGCTGCTGCAATTCGGTTGCTAGCGGTCGGTCGGCGGCTTGCTCGATCCATTCGATGGCCTGTGCCGATAAGTGGGGTTCGAGATGTGAGCTGGCACTCGTCGATTTAAGAATGGCGATATGATTCCCGACCCGCGTGCCATCGCGGAGAAAGTCGATAAACTCGGTTGGCTTACTGAGCTCTGCGAGGCGTGTGCATTCGTCGGTGAAGGCAACGACAATCGCGGGTGGCGCTAACTCTTCGGGCGTACCCAAGAGCCCGAGTCGTTTGATGAGCCGTCCCAACCGGGCGCTGCTGACAATCACCGAGAACGCTGCCGATAGGATTAAGCCTGCCACGATTGGCGCGAGCCAAACGAGCAGCCAAGGCGAAACGTACCAGGCCCAACCGGTAGCGAGCACTCCCACTGCAACAAGCCACCGGTTGTCGCGCGCGGCATCACGCCAGCCGACACTCTGGGTCGTGCGTTGCTGCGAGTTCCATTCGACACGCCGGCCGAGCAAGGTGTTGATGACGAAGACGGAGTGAAAGGCCATGAAGATCGGCGCGGCCAGCACCGACATCGCAAACTCCAAAATCAGACTACCGACGAGACGTCGGTATCCCCCGAATCCGCGCACTACCGAACGACGCCAACCAACGGCGACAAGCGCAAGAAGTCGCGGCAGCAGCAATAGCACCGCGACAGCCGCTAGTACGCCCATTCCCGATGTGGTGGCGACGCTCGCATTGCCAGTCAGCGCGATAGCCGAGGCGGTGAGTACGACAAATGCCGCCCAGATAGGGGAACACGTGTAGGCAAGAATACCGGTAACAAAGTGAAAGCGATTCATCGCTCGTATCGATTGGGCAAACACGATTCGCGTGTGCTGAAGATTGCCTTGGCACCAGCGCTGATCGCGTTGTAAGAATTCGGGGAGGGTCGCGGGCATCTGTTCGTACGAGCCCCCCAAGTCCCACGCCAATTGCACGCGGTAACCGGCTCGACGCATCAGCGCGGCTTCGACGAAGTCGTGACTGAGAATCTCGCCGCCAAGTGGCCGTTCTCCCGGCAATTTTGGCAAGCCACAATGGTCGATAAATGCGGCCGTGCGGATGATCGCGTTGTGCCCCCAGTAGTTGCCTCCATCGCCGCTGAAATGGGCAAAACCGCGTGAGAGCAAAGGGCCACAGAGCCGACAAATGAAGTGTTGGCCGCGCGAAAAGAGCGAGTCTTGACCGAGCGGTAGCGGTGCCGTCTGCAGAATGCCAAGCTCTGGGTCGACCTCCATACGCACGACCATTTCAACGAGAGTGGCACCCTCCATCAGGCTGTCGGCATCAAGCGTTACCATGTACTTGTAGTGGTCGCCCCAGCGCTGGCAAAAGTCGGCGATGTTGCCCGCCTTGCGGCCACGGTTTTCGCTGCGATGACGGTAATAGACTCGCGGAAATGGGTCGCGATCCGTTGCTGATCGAAGCTGATTTTCTGACTGGTACCAAGCCAACTCCTCGGCGAGCCATTTGTCGGGAGACGTCGAATCACTGAGCACGAAGAAGTCGAACTGTTGGCCGCAACCGGTGGCATGCAGCGACTTTCGCATCGCGTGCAGGCCGGCGAAGACAAGTGTGACATCTTCGTTATAGACGGGGAGCAAAATGGCCGTCCTGATGCCGTGGATGCCCGTACCCTCGCGGTTCTTTAGCGCCGGATGTTTGGGTGCCCGATGATTGGTCGGCAATGCCCGAAGGTCGGCACCTAGCATTAACGCGAAACCAGTCGCTGCGACGCCGCTCCAAAATGTCAACCAAGTGGTGAGCAGAAAAAACAACATCGTCGCGACGACGCCGCTTGCGCTCCCATCGGCCATGCCAGGTAGCGCGGCGCGAAATTGCAGCGTGAGCAAGGTCCCGATGGAAATGGAAAGCAAGACGAGAATTAGGCGAACGACGTTCCGCATGGCTGGCTTCCTCGATAATGTATTCACGCTCGCGGAGCGCGTAACCGGCATAAGGGAAGGAACAGCGACGCGAGCGTAATCCAACGTCTGACGACGTTGCCGACACTCACTCTCACTCTCAGCCAATGAGAGCAACCTTTAACTGCAAGCAGCGCATGTAGAGACTCAAGCCCGCCGAGCGGACGGTGGCGCGCCACGCTCGAGGAACGACTCTGACACTGACCAAAGCTATCGGCTGCTCCGGCATTGCACGGCGAGATTCAGCCGGTACACACTCAGGAAAGGATGAATCATCGAGCAAAGAGCGGTTCGATTCAGGTTGATTGTGGAAAGTTGTCATTGATCGATTGCCTCGCGATTGCGAGAGTTGCTTTCACTTTCGATGTAGTTGGTTGTTGGCGAATCAACGAGCAAACCCGATGCCGAAAGCGCGTGCCATTGGAGGCTAGTCGTCTCGCTCACCAGGCGTTTGCCCTGTTTAAGGCCGATTCGGACCTCGGCATGCTGTTCGCGGGGTTGACTCGGCGGCAGATAGGTCGCGGTGACGACCAACCGGCCATCGTCCATTGGTCGCAATTCGACCGATTTGCATTCACCGCAGCTACACTCGATATCAGCCGAATATTCATCGGGCAGCAAACTGGCATCGAAACGATCAGCGGCAAACACGACTCTTACCGCTCCGTCGACGTCGAGCCGCGACTCGATGACGTCGGCAACGTAGTGCTCAGCCGGAGGTTCGGTACCGAATGTCAGCTCGTATTTCACCACGAAACCTTCGTCGATCGAAGTCTGATCTTGATCGACGACGAAATAAGCGCCGATGTTGTCGATTCCCTCGTGAGCAGCCGGTAGTTCGAGCAGTTCAATCCAACCCGGCCCCCAATCGGACTCGACCCCGGTGCTTACCCAGACGTTGGGGCGAAGATGATACTTGGCCTCGTCGTCGCGATACCGGTTGGGGTCGCGCTCGCGTTGAAGAAGTCCGAATCCCTTAAGCTGTTCGACCCGCCACCGCTCGGTTTGCGGGGTTTCGGGGCGCTTGAGTTTTCGCCATATCCACTCGTCATTGCCGTGGTGTATCAAAAGACCGTCGGAGTCGTGAACTTCGGGACGGTGGTCTGTTTTCGGCTGACTCTCAGCGTCCCACATCCACATGCTCGTGATCGGAGCAAGCGCGAGCTTTTGAATCCCGTGGCGTTGCCAGAGATGGGCTTCGACACAAACCGACGTGCTAGTCCCCGGAGCGATCCGAAATTCGTAAGCGCCGGCGATGCCGGGACTTTCGAGGATTGCCCAGACCCTTTGACGGCAGTCTTTGCAGTTGCCCGGTTGCTCGACCCACAAGTGAGTGAAACGGGGGAACTCTTCTGGCTTGGGGAGCCCAATGTCGATGGCGAGCCCTCGTGCCGAAGCACCATACCATTGGCCCGTGCCGACGCCACGAAAGTAACTCGCACCGAGAAAGGTTAGGTACTCGGTCTTGTGTTCGTTACCCGGCAAAAGCGATAGCAGTCGCAGTCCGGCGAACGCTCCACCGGGGGCATTTTCGAGTTGCTTTGTCTCGCCACGGAATTGCAACCAATGCGTACCGTACTCGATTTTTTTCGGTTCACCCTGTTCGACCGCGTAGATATCGACGCCATACTCGAACAGGAATCCGGCCGAAAAAAACTCGACCCACGTCGAAAGGTTTTGGTCTCGCCACAGCGCCGTATCATTGCGGGGGGCAATCTTGCGATGCGAGTCGTAGTCGAGTTTAAGGAACTCGTCACCAACCTTGGTCGGGGGTTGGTGGGGGCTGTCGGCCAAATCTTTGGCCATATTTTGGACGTCGACAAAGCCAAACTCGGCCATCGCAACACGAGCGACGACTGTCATCAGACAGGCCAGGATTGTCAAACGAAAAAGGGACATGATGCTGTGCAGAAAACCGGAAGAAAGCATGAGAACGCGGTCGTTTCTTCCCACCGAACGACTAATCGCCGCAAACTGCGTGCCAATGCATTTGACTTCAAGAGAAATTCATGTCGAATTGCCGAGTTTTCGGGTCGGGCCGATCCGATGGCCCCCAACTCGGTTCGTTGGCCTGTTAACGGGTACCCCGTAGCCGCACGAACCACCAACTCGAACATACGCGAGCCAGCGAGTCGCTTGAGTTTTACGCAGTCACTGCTAGTTCGCCGGGCGTTAAAGTCGCTCAGCTAGCGGTAAATTGCGATGCTCGTCAGCCCGTTTTCTGAGCACCCAGCTATGCGTCACGGCAACCATGGTCTCGCGAGCCGGTGGCGTCGGTCGTACTCTCTGTGCACAGCTTTGAGCACTCCTAAAAAAACTCGCTGACTCACTTCAATGCGTTATCGGTTGAACTCGATCGGCGAGCTCTTGGCACCAGACGCTGACACCACTTGATGAATCAGCCGTAGTTTGTTGGCGACCGGAATTGGCACGACCTGGGGCACCAAGTCGATGAGCCCCATCGCACGATTGACTTCGTTCAAGGCGACCGCTGCCGACTCGAAGGTGTGTAAAGCCACATCAAAATTGCCGTCGAAGTTGTTGGGCACATCGCCCGCGAGCATCTCCATCTCCGATAGAGCCGTTAGCACCGCCATCATGTCGAGATAAAAAGCGGTCGTTTCGGCAAAATCTTCCCACGGATGAACGCTCGCATAGGGACTGATAAAATTCGCCTCCCAACCCTGCATCGGACCATCGTTGTAATTCGACTTGAGCGCCGCTTGATAGTCGACGGTAGTCGGATCACCAAACACTCGCTTGCATTCTGCGCGTAATTCAACGTTATCGATCCGCAGGTCGAGATAGTGGCCGAATTCGTGCCGCAAGTGGCCGATGACCGTTCGCTGTGGTTCGCCGAGGCGCAGTCGCTCGACTTCGCGATGGACCGAGTCGGCCTCCTTCGCGTTGATCGTGATGACGCCATCGGCGTGGCCGGTCAGTATTTTTTGTTCGGGCATGTCGGCCGCGAATCGAAACCGCAGCGGCGGCTCGCCTTCGCACCACTCGGCATCGAGCCCGACCGCGTCGAGCTCATCGAGCAACCGCCACTTCGCCGCCTCGAGTATTCGCCACTGAGCGAGCGCCGCCGAGTCCGACGGATCGGGTGTGAGTGTCGTCGTCAAGCAACGCTGGCAAAGCATGTCGGGTGGCGACTCGGACCCAATGAAACTTGTGCAGACATCATACTGAGCGCGGTTCTTACACTCGCGAAGCTCGGTCTCGCAGTGACTGCAGCAGCTATTCGTCTCGCCAACGAGCGCCGTTGTCGCACCGCACACATGACATCGCCCCACACAACGACCGCAGACGGTACAAGTCGTGTTGTTGCGAAACAGTCGCTGTCCGCATTCGCATTTTGTAGTAGCCATTGGTAGGTCGTTGTTCACTTGTCATAAAATGCGTTTAGCAGTCAATTTGGCCCGCACGTTCACCGAGGATATAGTAGCAACTAGCGGACCACGAGTGGGTCGACTAACAGAAAACCGCCGGCCACGGTTCAACATCCCCTTCGTTAGCTCAAAAAACTGAAAGACTTCTAATGACACAACTATCGAGACACTTGCCGCTAGTCGTCGCGTTAATCCTTCCGTTGATGACGAGGGCCGAGGACGCGGCGACAATGACGGCGACTTCAGAGACGATGACGTATAAGCAAGTCGACCAGCATGAGCTGAAACTCTCGATTGAAAAGCCGGTCGATTGGAAGCCATCAGACAAGCGTCCGGCGATCGTTTTCTTTTTCGGCGGTGGTTGGGTCGGCGGAGCGGCCGAACAATTTCTCGAACAGAGCCGCCATTTCGCGTCGCGCGGCATGGTCGGCATTCGCGTAACTTATCGAACAATACCCAAGGGGGACAAAGGTCCACCAATCCTTCCTTGTCGCGACGCAAAATCGGCGATGCGATTTGTTCGTTCGCACGCGGCCGAACTGGGCATCGACCCTGACCGCATCGCGGCCGCCGGTGGCTCGGCGGGAGGGCACCTCGCGGCCTACGTATCCATGGTCGATGGCACGGACAGCGAGATCGACGATCCGGCCGACGACACGAGCGTTTCGCCGCGTGGGAATGCGATGGTGCTATTCAATCCGGTTCTTGATAATGGCCCGAAGGGTGGTTGGGGACACAGCCGCGTCGGCGACCGCTACCAAGAATTCTCGCCCGCTCACAATATTTCGGCCGACGATCCGCCGGCGATCGTTTTTCTAGGCAGCTCAGACCATTTGATTGGTGTTTCGGTCGTCGAGCGCTTCGAGACCAACATGAGGCAAGCGGGCGTGCGGTGTGAAACGCACATTTACGACGGCGCAGGACATGGGTTTTTCAACAACGAGCCTTATCGCACCAAAACGCTCCGCGAGGCAGACGACTTTCTTGTCTCGCTTGGCTGGCTCAAGCCCGAATAGTGATTGCTTCGCGATTGGCGAGTGGCTCAACCAGTCGCTCTGAACGTCCGTAGAGGTAGACAAACAATACCGACCCGGCCGACAAAATGTGCCACAGTGCGTGTCCCTGCCATAGCGAACTGGGAAAGCAAAGCGGCCCACCGGTGCGGCTTGGCAGCCACGCGGCGTAAGCGGCCAGAAAGAAGGCAACCGCCCAGCCAAGATAACTGAGCGTCGTCGTGTAGTGGCGCCGATTACAGTAGCGAGTGACCAACTCCAGCGCAATCGCCAACACGACCAGTAGGCCAAACAAATCAGAGTTGCCAAAGCCGGTCATCTTTAGCGGCACAAAGACCCTAACCGCCAGTAGCGTCGCGATGGGAATGAAGAAAGCGAGGAATATGAGCGGATCGCGACGCCCGACCAGCCTCATTCCCGAGTACCCCAACGCCCACGTCGCCCAGACGAACATCGAATAGATATCGACATTGCCTCCCCAAGCGGTAGTCGACGCATGCATTGCCCCGCTCCCCATTCCAATGAGCGTTCCGGTCACTGCGTAAGTCGTCGTGAAGAACCGGCTCGTGACGACAGGGTTCGCGAAACTCGGCAACTTGGGTTTTGCCAAATCGCGCCCCGCATGAATCGCTATCGCAATCGCCACAGCGACAAACCCGAGATTGCTCCAGGTGTTTGCCGGCTGTTTGACTGGTCCGGTGCGGAGCGTCTCACAAAAGTTGAGCGCCGATACGCCTGTCTGCCCAGGCCAGCCAGTCAGCGCCAAATAACAGAGCAGAGCAAAGAGCACAATTGAGACAAGCGAGGTCACAACAATTGGAAACGGATCGAATTTCATCGAAGCCCATTCTTGTTTCGGCGACGAGAAACATCGCTCGTCGGCTATTGGCGGATACGCTCATCATTTGCTTACTGACTTCATCGTTTATCGCTTCTCGTTCATCGTTTCCTTCTTTCCCGCATACTGATTCGTCGACAGCTTCGCACGAATTTTCTCTTTCAAGTTTTCGATAACCGATTGCTTGTCGGTGTGATCGAGAATTCGTTTGACAACGTGTTTTGCGCCTTGATCGCCCCAGCTTGCTCCATTCTCAAAGTAATACCGGGCCGCTTGGCCGACGATGTAAGAACCATAGCCGGCGGCAACGCCTTGGGGTAGGGCCGTTAAAACGGTACTCGCTCCCAGCGTCAAGCCTTTGATAAGGCTCGACGTCCAGCTCACGGCCAGTTCGCCCGCGATCACCCACCCGGCCGCTTTCAAGATCGACGTGACCAGTTTCACCGCGCCAGTCTTGGTAATCTCGATACCGTACATGCGCCCCATCATAATGACCATCGTCGCATCGATCGCCGAGCCACCGACGACATCGAATGCCGGATGGGGGTTGAGCGCTACCGCCACTGCCTTCAACCCGGCATACGTCCAAATCAGTTGTGTCGCTTTTTCGCTACGAAGCTGCACTCGAAGTGCCGCCATTCGATCGCTGCGGTCGGCGGCGAACATTGACGCATTGAGCGCCACCAACTCTTTGCCATCGCGCTCGAGCACTTCGACAATGCGCTCGCGGAGTTCGTCGATCTGCACGGGAGGCTTGCGCCACTCGCTGCGCGTGCTGCCATCGGCGCTTTCGATGATGTATTCGACCCGCCGCGGGTCGGCCTTGGTCGTCACTATATTTGCCGGATCGACGAGCCCGGCGAGCCGTTTTTCGCGAAACAGCGTGAGCAGCGAATCGAGTTCGTCGGGCGTGTAGAGGTCGGCTTTATTGAGTACCAGAATCAGCGGTTTGTAACTCGCAGCGAGTTCCACCAGTGCCGAGTATTCGGTTTCGTTCAGGTCGCTGTCGGTGACAAAGAGCACAAGGTCGGCCCGGCCGGCCACGTCGCGAGCCATCGCCGTGCGACTTGCGCCATCAACTTCGTTGAGCCCTGGCGTATCGAGCAGCACGATGCTCGAGTTCTCGAAGCCGGGCACACAGTAGCCAACCCCTTCCCAAGTCACATGCCAGACGTCTTTCGTCCAACCGCCACGAATGTCGACCGCAGTGGCGGCTCGCCCGACCAGTGCATTGATGAGCGCACTTTTGCCGGTGCTAATTTCGCCAAAGATAGCGATCTCGACCCGCTGGTCGCGAAGCTTGGCGGCCATCTCACGCAAACCACGAATGTCGGCCGCGAGTGCCTCGCGCTCGCTATCTGTGCAGCCCTTGATACGCTCGAGTGCCGCCTCGACCGACCGCAGCGCAGCGCTGAGCTCGTCATCTTGAGGTTCCGCTTTGGAGATGGTCTCTGGCATGTCTGATATTGTCGCCGCCATCGCGAAGAGGGTGGATCGGAGTTCAATGAGCCGCCATCGTCAAATGGGGGGTGGGTCGATATCGATTTCTTGCCTCCCGGTCGTAATCAGCTTTCGCAGCTCATCGACCCTGGTCAGGTCTTTCCACTGGCGGCGGGCCAGCTCGGCGATGCCTCCCGCCGTCGGCTTCATTTCGTTCTTGAAGTATTCCTTAAACACTCGGCCAATCCAGCGAGTCACAAGCGCCTGAACCAAGCCTTGTAGCAACTTCGCCGCCAGATAGCCCACGCCTGGAACCGTTACAATGAGCCCCCCGATACCGGCCGTCACTGCCGGCGCGGCAACGCTCGCTCCGAGCATCGCGACCAAACTCTTCGCCATCTGTGAAAGGATTTCGATAATCGCGTCGGCGTCAATTCTCTGCTTGTAAACGTCGGCAATGTCGAGCACCATCTTCACCGTGATCGCCGTGCCGCCGGCCATGTCGAGAAACGGAATTGGGTTAGCCGCCGTTGCTCCGGCGGCGGCCCACATGTATCGGTTGATGAGCCGTTCGGCTTCGTCGTCGAGCGCGAGCTGCACGCGCCCCTTCGCTTCGTCGATGAGCCCCCGGCTCTGCATCAATAGGTTCATCAGCAGTAGCGACGCTCGTTCTCGAGTGACGATTTCGACCAACCGGTTCGCGAGTGGCGTAATGTCGGGGGGTTCTTTAATGGTCATTGCCTGCTCGCTTCCATCGGCCGAAACGCGCATCGCCACTCGCTCGACCGAGCGCGAACGAACCGCCAGCAGATCTTGGGAGAAGACTGGCGGACAGACTTGCTCGCGGAGTTGCCCCAACAGACCATCCAGTTGTGTCGGATCGTACCAATCGGCTTTGTTAAGGCAAACGAGCACTCGCTTTTGCATGTTGCCGAGCCGATCGAGTAAGTCGTGTTCGTAATCCTTCAGCGGTCCGTCGACGACCAACAGCACGAGGTCGGCCGTCTCGGCTGCCGCCAGCGCTTCGCGACCATGAATTTCGCCGGCCACTTCGGCAAGGCCGGGCGTGTCGGTCAATACTATCCGGTCACGACCCGGCCAATCGATTTGGCTGCGCGTAATGGTCGTCCCCCCGACGACCCCCGAGCAAAACACCTCGCGACCGGCGAGCGCATTGAGCAGCGAGCTTTTGCCGCTGCTAATGGTGCCAAATGAGATGATTTCGATCGTCTGCGACTCGCGTTTTTCTTCAAGGTCGGTCACGGCATCGTGAATCTGTCGCTTGAGCGCGTCGCTGAGCCGTCCGCTCGCGAACATTCGTCCTGCGGAGAGATTCTCGTCGAGTTCCGATTGTTTGTCCTTCGCCGAAAGCTTCGTCGGGTCGGTCGCGCGCCGGGTTTCAGTTTTCTGCTTGCTGAGCGTGTTGCCATAGACCTTCGCCAGCAGCCATACGACGAGCGAAAGCAGCAGCAAAGCTCCGATTACGACGATCGCCAAGTAAAGATAACCGACCACGGCGTTCATCGCGGCGGCAGCCGCGTATTGCTCAATGACTTTTGGCGGCACCGTAACGAGCAAATAGCCAATGACCCCAAGCGTACAAACGAGTACGAGTCCAAAGGCAGTTTTTTGTCGGGGCATGGACAGGTGCGAGCTGCGATTGGCGGACGAGTAAGCGACGGGCGACGACCCATCAGTATAGTCGCAGTTTTCACGCCACGGTGAGTGGACCCGCCCGCCGATGTCTCACTGCTTGCCGATGTCTTAGCGCAGCAAGTCGCAGCGACAGCCGAGACGTTAGTTTTGACCAGCGTGTGCACGCAGCAACCGGCCGGCGACAATTCCCGCCTATGCGGGAATGACCGACACCACCAAGTTATTTTTAATTCATTCCTTAAGCGACCGTGCGAGCCGCTAACCGCGCGGCAAAAAAGGCACGACGAGCAGTGTCAGCACAGCCACGACGGCCGCGATTGTGCCGCAAATTCTTGCGGCCGTGTCATTCTGGGCAGCCAATCGTGCTTGGTATTCGAGGCCCGGGATGAGGTAGAGGGTTTTACCGCTGGCGTTCGCGCGTTCGATCGCGGCCTCATCGCGGGCGTCAACGATGGCAACCTCGCGCACGCCGAGCTCGTCAATTTGCCGTAATTCGCCGTTGAACTCTCGCTGCCAAAACAAGAACGCCAGCCCGGGAGGTGCCTTTTCGATCATCGACTTTCGATCGGCAACAATCTTGTCTCCCCAATCTTCCCAGGTCGGTACGCGTGGCGTAGTCGACCATGCCCACAGGGCGACGAGCCCGAGCACCACTGAGACGACTCCTCCAACACAGGCCCACTGCTTCCTAATCCCCCACGTCGTGCGTTGCGGCGCGGCTGCTGCGATGACCACTGCCAGCTCACGCAATTTGCGCAACGTCGGCACCGGCAACAACTTACCGCAAGTGCACTGCACCTCGCCCCCGGCCTGCTGGGGGCTCACAATGTGGTGCTCGCCGCAGGTACAATCGAGCCGGTAAGCGGGCATGGCGACGCGAGCGTAAGGGCGGTGAGAAAGTCAGTTGTGCCGATTGCGTCGTTGCGCGGGTCACCAGGAGCGGCACCGTCGGTTGGCGGATCCTGGCAAGAGCGGTCGGACGATAGCTCCGCAGACTAACACTTTTTAACGGTTTTGCCTATGGACCGGCGCGTACCAGTGTTTACAATGATAGAGGTTCTCACGCAAAGAACAGCTGCGGACGACGCCTAGGCCTCGTGACACAGCTTGGTTTTTGTTGAGTGAACGTTCGCGTTGACAACGTTGGTTTGGCGGGGCCATTCTTCCCACCTTAGGCCCGCCCCAACTTCAACCGCAACGGTGAGAGCTATCGGCATCTGCAGGAAGCGGGCCGATTGCCGCCGCGCGCAATCGAACCGCGATTTGCGATTCCATTGTCCTGTCGGTTGGGATACAGCAGCGAAAGACCCCGTTGAAAAGACCCCGTTGACAGGATCCGCTTGACAATAGTTGGGCGTAAACATTTCACCAAAACCCGAGCTCGTCATCGGCTTTTGGCGTTGTTGACACCGCATAATGAGATTTGTCGATCGGTGGTGAGGTAGGGCTGCTTAGAAAGATTGTCAGCGAGGTGAGTGGATAGCGAGGTGAGAGGATAGCAAGACAATCGGTTATGAGTGATGTCGCCAAGAGAATGAGAATCGTGGTCGGTGTCGTTGTGCGGCCAAACAAGCCATTCGACGAGCATCGACAACGCTCCCGCTAAAGTCTCGCTTACTGTAATCCCTTACTAAATAACAGTTAACCGCTGTTGCACAGAAAGTCGGTGTTAGAATTGGTTGCTCTGTCTTCGACTTTCGATCGCCGACGTACACGTCTCCATCAATCAGCGGGCCATGCACATTGCTTGCGTCAGATGCGCCCCGATGGCGAGTGGTTGGGTCAGTTTTCGCCGATCCTCCGCGACCAGTTTTTGGTGACACTTGATTGGCTTGTTTTTTCCCGAGCGGTGGCCGCGAGGATAGTGGCTGTGCCGGTCTATTGCCGCTGTTCGGTTAAATAATAACATTTTTGCGTAGTGCCTTTTTGCCAGGAGTTTGAACTTGTACGACGCACTTTTAGATCACGACCTCGACGACGACGTCACCAGTGGCGACGACGTGAGCTTGTTTCAAGGACGCTTGGAAAAAGATGACGACGACGATGGCCGAATCTCGGCGGTCGAGCCGATCGAGGATTCGTCGGAGGAGGACGACGACGATAGCGATGGTCCGCTCGATGGGGGCGAAAACGAATCGTGGTCCGATGACCCAGTGCGGATGTACCTGACGCAGATGGGCGAAATCCCGCTGTTGACCCGCCGCGAAGAAATCACCCTCGCTCGTCGCATCGAGATCACTCGTGCCGCTTTCCGACGTAAACTGCTTTGCTGTGACTACGTGATTCGCAAAGCGGTCAAAATCCTGAGCCGCGTTCATCGTGGCGAGCTTCCCTTCGACCGCACGGTGCAGGTGTCGGTGACTGATCGGCTCGAAAAAGAGCAAATCCTTGGCCGGTTGCCTCACAATCTCAAGACGCTTGAGGTGTTGCTCGAGCAAAACGTCGACGACTTCCGCATCGCTAGTAGCAAGTCCTATAAGCCGGCCCAACGTAAAGCGGCTTGGCAACGGCTCGCCCGCCGTCGTTGTCGGGCGGTCCGCTTGGTCGAAGAACTCGGCCTGCGAACCGGACGTCTTGAGACCGAAATCGAAACGCTCTCGAAGTTCAGCCAACGGGTCGACCAGCTCAAGGCCCAACTCGACGAGATGCGATCGAACCGTCGCCCGATGTCGGAGCGTAAGCCACTTCTGATCGAATATCGCAACATCCTCAAGACATTGCAAGAAACGCCTACCAGTCTGCGGACGCGCGTGCGTCAACTTCGCGAAATCTATAACAAATACCAAAAGGCGAAGCGGGGACTTAGCGAAGGCAACTTGCGTTTGGTCGTTTCGATCGCCAAGAAGTATCGCAACCGTGGGCTGTCGTTCCTCGACTTGATTCAAGAAGGCAACGCCGGCCTGATGCGGGCGGTCGACAAGTTCGAGTACCGTCGCGGGTTCAAATTCTGCACCTATGCGACTTGGTGGATTCGCCAGGCGATCACCCGCGCTGTGGCTGACCAGAGCCGCACGATTCGCATTCCCGTTCACATGGTCGAAACCATGAGCCGGGTCCGCAACGTTTCGCGGACGTTGCTTCAGCGACTGGGCCGCGAACCATCGATCGAAGAAACGGCCCGCGCCGCCGAGTGTACGATAGAAGAAGCCCGCCGGGTGCTCGCGATGAGCCGCTATCCGATTAGCCTCGACCGGCCGGTCGGCAATAGCGAGGACAGCCACTTCGGCGACCTGCTCCCCGACGGCGGTGCCGAGAGCCCCGCGATCGGCGCCACGCAAGAAATGTTGCGAGGCCAAATTTCGAAAGTTCTCAAGACACTTAGCTATCGCGAACGTGAGATCATTAAGCTCCGCTATGGCTTGGGCGATGGTTACAGCTATACGCTCGAAGAAGTGGGGCACATCTTCAAAGTGACCCGCGAGCGGATTCGCCAAATTGAGGCCAAAGCCGTCCGCAAACTTCAGCAACCAAGCCGCAGTGCCGAACTGTTGGGCTTCTTGGATTAAAGAGGCCACCTCAACACTGTTCGTCGCGCGACGTGCGGCTCGGCCGTTATGGTAGTTTGCGTGAAATGCATTGCTCGCTGTGGTCGGGCTATGCGCTTGCCATTTGTTAAGCAGACTAATACCACAGCGCTAGGTTCAGTCGCGAGTCTTGCCGTTTGATTGCCAGAAGAAATACAAAAAGCCACAAGAATACCGAGCAGAATGTCGCTTCTGATCAGTGCAAGATTTCTTGAAAAGCGCTCCGTTGTCCGTCGGCGTCAAGCAGTGACTCTTATGCGTTTTTCGTGGCTTTCTAGGTGCAGGGTGTTCGACCCAATGGGGCAACCTTGCGCTGTCGTACTAACTCGCCGCTGATGATTTCATCGACGGCCGCGTCGTCGTTATGGTCGTTCTCGTTCACCGGGTCCTTGGCGCTGTTGTCGCGTAGCCGGCCAACGTCGCTACTGCCTGCGGTGCCGATGTTGTTGAACAACGCAAACTTGGCGTAGCCGTGGTCGGCGACATACAGCCGGTCCGACTCGAAGGTGGACTCCAGCACGGCCCGCTCGTCGTACTCTCCCCCGCCAGCGGGCGTCACATCGATGAGCGTGGGCACACGCTTGAATGTTTCAAAGTAAGCATCGACGGAGCCATCCGCCGTCGATAGCTGATGTCGGCCGCTGATGTCGGCCGTAAGTTAATGCGCGGCAATCAGCTGCGACAAATGGTAATTCGTGACTGGGATGCGTGACTGGGATGCGTGACCCCCGGTCGCTGGATGATGATAAGACTCGGGTTCGTTCCTACCCAAGATCTCACCAAGGCGATCGCGTAAACAACGACAACTTTGAACCGCGCCAATCGGCTTCGGTGTACCACCGAATTTCGTGAAACTCGGTCGCATTACACGTTAACCACTCATCCACCTGCCTGATTACTGCGAGTAGACCCACAGGCACATGTGATGGCAGCTGAATAAGCCACGTCGAGTCGCCCGGATTCTCGCGAGCGATTTGCACCGGATGGAAATAATGCTCAAACCACGCGAATTCGAAAGAGGCGGCATTCTTCGAACCATTGATGTCTTTGAACTTAACCGGTGCGTAGCAGTGAGTTGCGAGATGGCGACGCAGGCTCTCACTCATGTTAGCTGCCGAATCGAACGTCGCCTCGAATGTCACGTAGTTGCGCCATAGTGGAGCAGCGTCGGCGGGCGGATTGCGGTCACACTGTTTACGTAGGCCTAGCTCGGCGAGAGTGCGCAGCACACTACCATCATCGCCGCGATAACGAATGCAGTCCGACTCCGAGAAAAGGATTGCTGAGATTGCCTGTTTCAACTCCTGCGAACAAGTCGGCTGGCGTTTCACAAAGCAGTGGTTTCCGGAATCGTACGCAAAGAGTTCGGGAGCTTCCTCCATCGGCACGTCGCACGACATACAGCAACCAGCCCGGACGTAGAACGGGCCTTCGACGTTACGAGGGTGTTGCATCGTTGGTTCAGGCATAAAATTTTGCATCGTCATGGCCGCAAACAATCACAGCCAACGGGTGGCGCTACTTGTAACGATTAGTGTCCCGAGGACCCACCACAGTTGCAACATCGCGTGCCACGATCCCAGCGAAACCCCCCAAGATTTCAGAATTCTCCGCGAATAGCTGCCAACGGACCCCTGCACTACAGTAAGTAATAGTAGTGTGGGCTTCGGCTCAGAACCGTCAATCGACTACAAATCCACCCCAGAGAGGTTCACCATGTTTTCCGGACTCGCTATGCTCGTCGGCGTCGGCCTTGCGATTGCGCTGCTTGTGCTTTCGGCTCAGTTAAATGGTTTGTTGCGAATTGCCGCGGCCACCGGTGCGGCTGTGGTGCTGTTCGCTGGTTTTACGCTGGCCAGCTTTGTCTACGTCGACGAAGATTCCGTCGGCCTTGTCACCAAAGAATGGGCCTTTGCGACCTTGCCCTCTGGCAAAATCATCGCAACCGAGGGCGAAATGGGGCCACAGGCCAACATTCTCGGCCCCGGCTGGCACCCTTGGTATTGGCCAATGGTCTATAGCATTGACCTAGTGCCCCTCACCAACATCGAAAAGGGGAACCAGGGCATCATCACGGCTCGCGATGGGCTACCGCTTCCCGACGGGTCGGCTTACGCTCCCGAATGGACTGACGAACAAAAAAAGCAGATGACCGATGCCAAGTTTTTCTTGACCGAAGGGGGGGGCTATCGCGGACCGCAGGCGAGTGTTTTGGAGCCGGGTAGCTACCGCATCAACACCAAACTGTTCGAAGTCAAGCAAGTCGAATTCGTCGACGTCGCAAAAGCGTCGGTCGGTGTCGTCAAGAGCAACGTTGGTGAACCAGCCGGTCCGCCCGCAGAGGGAGAGAGAGCGACTCGTTCGACACGGCTAGTGCTCGACGACCAACGGGGCATCCGCCGCGACCCGCTCACACCGGGACAGTATTACCGCAATACCGACGCCTATGAGATCACCAACATTTCGACAGCCAAACAAGTGACTCGTTACACCGACGCGACGTCGCGTCAGTCGGGCGAACACGAAGAGAGCCAAATCATCGTCCGCACCAGCGACGGTTTCACGTTTCCGGTCGATGTCCGTGTTGAATACGAAATCGAACCGGCCAACGCGCCGCTGTTGGTGGCGACCGTTGGCGACGATCAAGAAGGTCTGCGGAAGGTGATGAATTCGCAGGTGCGGGCCATCTTCCGCAACAATGCCGAGACGGTGAAGGCACTCGACTACGTGAAACAGCGCTCGCAACAGGAATCGCAATCGCTCAACATGTTGCAGGACGAGATGAGCCTGATTGGGGTGACCGTCACCGGAGTGCGAATCGGCGACGTGGGCGACGAAGAGACGCTCGGCACGCTGCTCAAGACGCAAACCGACCGTGAGTTGGCGCTGCAGGAACAAGAGACGTTCAAAGAACAGCAACGAGCGGCCGAACAGAAGAAAGAACTGACGCGCACCGAGCAAGAAGCAGAAGAAGAAAAGCGATTGGCCACTGCCAAATATGGTGTGCAAATTGGCGAACAAGACAAGCTGAAACAAATCATCGAAGCCGAGGCCGAGGCCGAAGCGGTGAAAATCAAAGCCGAAGCCCAGGCGAACGCCTATCAGTTGATCGCCGAGCAAATCGGCAAAGGCAACGCCGCCCTGGTCGAAGTCTTAAAAGTCGTCGGCGAAAGTGGCATCGAAATCACCCCTCGGGTGATGGTCGTCAACGGCGCGAATGGCACCCCAAGCGGCGGCCAGATGGTTGGCGGCGACGCCCAAACCACGGCGCTGATTGGCACAATGCTTGACTCGATGATCTCAAAAGAGGAGCCGGCGAAGTAGGGCCGTCGATGCGAAAAACGGGCGATTCACCCCGTTCGTGAGCGCGATAATCGGGTGCCATGCCCGCAGAGGTGATCGGTCGATAGGAACATGCCAGCACGCGGCGCCAGCAAGTGATTTCAAGGCTCACTCGCTGGCGTGTCGTGCTTGTGTACTGGTATGTTTTCATCATCTGCTTGCCTCAGGGGCCCATGCAGCGCGACTTGGCTGACAGAATGGACTAGCACCACTCCTGCCAATTGTGCTAATTGTCGGGGGAAAGCCATCGGTAGAATAGTGTGGCTTTGAACTGACATTACAGGAAATTCGTTGCCATGATTCGCTCGCTGTTCGTTCTCGCCGTCTCCATTCTCACGTCTCCAGCAACTCTCGCAGCCGGGCCATCGGTCAAAGACGCCCTCGCTTTCGAGCCGATTCAGGCCAACGTCGACTACGAACGGCCGACCGCTGCCGACGCCGAAAAAGCGACGATTAAAGCCGAGAAAGAGGGCAAAGCGACCGCCTGGGTCGTTCGCAATGGAAGCAATCAATTGCTCCGCCGCTTTGCCGACACCAATGCCGACAACATGGTCGACCAATGGAGCTATTTCAAAGATGGCCGCGAAGTCTATCGCGACATCGATGGCAACTTCAACGGCAAAGCCGACCAGTATCGTTGGTTCCACATGTCTGGCACGCGTTGGGGAATCGACGCCAACGAAGATGGCGACATTGAGTCGTGGAAAGTGATCTCGCCCCACGAGGTTGCCGAGCTAGCAGTGACGGCACTTGCCCAACGCGACGCTCGTTTGTTTTCGACACTCATCGCCACCGAACGCGAAATTACCGCGGCAGGCATGGGCGACACCGCAGCGACCGAAATGACCAAAAGCACGAAAGCAGCCATCAGTGGGTTTGCCAAAATGGCGAGCGACCAAAAGTCGGTGAGCAGTGGGTCGAAGTTTCTCAATTTCGGCGCGTCGCGCCCCGGATTGGTTCCGGCCGGCACCGACGGGTCGACTCGCGACGTCATCTACTACGACAACGTCACGGCTCTCGTCGAAACTGGCGGCAAGCCCGAGCAGGTTTTCTTGGGCCAATTGATCGCCATCGACAACACCTGGAAACTCGTCACCCTGCCCCAATTGGGAGACGATGCCGCGCCGACAGGGCCTTATTCGTTTGCCGCGCAAGTGATACCTGGCGGAAACGCAGGCGGAGCGGCGCCGAGTGACGAAATGCAAACGTTGATGGACGAATTGTATAAGCTCGAAGGCCAAGCCGAGTCAGCTGGTCCCGACGCCATCGGCAAGCTGACTCAGCGGCGAACCGAGATTCTTTTGCGGCTCGCACAAATCAGTCCACGCGACCAACAAAACGAGTGGTACGGTCAGCTTGCCGACATGCTGAGCGCGGCAGTGACGACCCATGGATACAGCGATGGAATCCAATCGCTCGATCGCCTCATCGACCAACTCCGGCGGCAAAAAGCCGACGACGACACGATCGCCCATGTCCAGTTCCGCCGGATTTGGGCCGAATATGGTTTGGCCCAGCGCGACCCCAAAGCCGACGTGGCGAAGAATCAAGCAAGCTGGCTCGAGTCGCTCGAGAAGTTCGCCAGCGATCATCCCGAATCTCCCGATGCGAGTGAGGCGATGTTGCAGCTCGGCATGGGTAATGAATTCGCGGGTGAAACCGAAGTGGCGACCAAGTGGTATCGCAAGCTGGCGACCGACTTTCCCGATTCCTTGGCCGGCCCGAAAGCGGCCGGCGCGATTCGTCGACTCGATTCGATTGGCAAGGCAATTCCGCTCGCAGGCAAATCGCTTGACGGCAGCCCGCTCGACTTGCGAAGCTACCGCGGCAAAGTCGTCGTCGTGCAGTACTGGGCCACATGGTGCGGCCCCTGCAAAGATGACATGAAGAAGCTCGCCGAACTCTACGCCAAGTATAATCGCAATGGCTTCGAAGTGATCGGCGTCAATCTCGACTCGTCGAACGATTTAGCCAAGGCGTACGTCACGCAGCAACGCATTCCGTGGAAGATACTTGCCGATGGCGATGGTCTCGACGGACGACTCGCCAACGAAATGGGAGTCAACACGCTACCACTCATGCTGCTCGTCGACGGCGAGGGGAAAGTGGTGAGCCGTAGTCTCTACATCACCGAAGTCGAAGACGAGCTCAAACGACTACTGACCAAGTAGTCAACAAGCTTAGTAGAACTCGCCAAAGTCTTTGGCTTCTCGTTAGGCAATTCGCTTATTTCGGCGTCCGCCGATGCCCGGGCCGGGGTTGTGCTGTGCGCTCTTGCGACGAGCACGTTTGCGAAGCGCCTTATACGACTTGCGGCTGTAGTCGTTCCGACGGTGTTCGTCTTGGTCGCCCGAGTTGTGGCCGAAGTCGATGTCGGCGTTGATGAGGTAGCTGGCAACCGGGCTTGTGTATTCCATGAGTGCGATCCCTTGCGATGATTTGAACAGTAGCAAACCTAGAGCTGTTGATGATGCGATTAGCGATAGCCGGTGAAGGCCTTCGCGCGACGGTGAGACAGCAAGATGTGTGCCGAAGCGAGATTCGCAGATCGACGATTTCGACCGCGAGCCGCTCGCGATGAAAAAACGCCGGTAATCTGTGATCGATTCCCGTCTTCTCAATCAATACTCTGGCATTTCGTCGGGCGGTCGGCCATTGAACAATGGTCTGCAATGCACCTGCCTGGTGTATCGCTCATCAAATGCCGTAAGTTGTTGCCTGCCAACGATTTGTAAATCGGCCACGAACATCTGGCCACTTGGCGGACGCTAAATCACAACAGTCAAAGCACCGCAACTAGTGACGCCACAAGAGTTTACGCATGGTCCACAAAAGCGAGGAGACGGTTTCACAATAATTGTGAAACACCCCTCTTGCAGTGGGTGGCGGAACACGGCGCGCAGCTCCGCCACAAGTCGGTCGACTCGCAGGAAGTCGTAACCGGTCCAGGGCACAACCCGACCTATGCCTCGGTTGGCAGTTCGTGAGCAGCAGGCGCGACTCGTCGCAGCGTCGTGCTCGATCGTGTTTCGCCGTTCGGTACCGATAAGGTTGCCAACGGTCAACACACTCGCGCGCGCCAGCGACAACCGCTGTTCGAATTTTCTGGCTGAGACGAAATCAGCCACTGTTTCGGTTTCGTCGTAGCGAAACGTAGCCACGCAAGTTGCGCGTTCATTCGCCAGCTGAGGGGCAATTAACGTGCCCCGCCAACTACGAAGTGAAGGATTTCACCATTCGGCAGCTCCTCAGCACCGCCCTTACGACGCATTGCCCGCCCGCAGTGAGTTTGCTACCATGCGGGACTTGCGAGTGGTCAAAGTAGGTGGGTCATCGTGCGCCCATGGGCTGCTAGCAGAGTCTCTAACCCCTGAGGCGAGTCGGCGTTTGCCCGATTCGCCGAATGTGAGTCAAATGGTAAACCGTAATCTCATTCGTGAATTTGAAGTAACCGACGAGGATTGGAACGCAGCGATTGGTCTTGAAGAACCAGACGAGTCGTTGTGGCTAGAAACCGAAGACGTATCGATCAACCAGATTGTCGAGGGCAAGATTCTCCGCCTCGACAACGAGTTCGCCATCGTCGATGTCGGCTACAAAAGCGAGGGCATGGTCGCTCGCGACGAATGGGAAGAAGGCGAAAAGCCCCCCGAAATTGGCGACACCATACGCGTGCTCGTCGAAGATGTTGAAGATGTTGCCGGTCGCCACGACGAGCGCGGCATGATCGTACTGAGCAAGCGGAAAGCTGAGAAGATCGAGAAGTGGATCTCGGTCATGGAGAACGTCCACGAGGGAGACGTGGTCAAAGGCAAAGTCACTCGCAAGATCAAGGGTGGTTTGCTAGTGGATATTGGCGTCAACGTCTTTTTGCCGGCGAGCCAAGTCGATATCCGGCGTCCCCACGACATTGGCGAGTACATCGATCAAGAGATCGAGTGCATGGTGCTCAAGATCGACGACGAACGCCGCAATATCGTGGTGAGCCGTCGCAGCCTTATCGAACAAGAACGGGCCACCAAGAAAACGTCGCTACTCAAGGAACTCGAGACGGGCCAAATTCGCAAGGGGGTTGTCAAGAACCTCGCCGACTTTGGTGCCTTCGTCGACCTGGGTGGCATCGACGGACTGTTGCACATCACCGACATGAGTTGGGGTCGAATCAACCATCCATCCGAGATGGTGAAAATTGACGACGAAGTCGAAGTGATGGTGCTTCACATCGATTACGAGAAAGAAAAAATCGCGCTCGGCATGAAGCAGAAGCACGCCAGCCCTTGGGACAATGTCGCCACCAAATATCCGGTCGGCGCAAAGGTCACTGGCGAAGTCGTGAACGTCATGACCTATGGTGCCTTCGTCAAACTCGAAGATGGCATCGAAGGACTGGTACACATCAGCGAAATGTCGTGGACCAAGCGAATCAACCACCCCACCGAACTCGTCAACATCAGTGATGAAGTCGAAGTTGTGGTGCTCAACATCAATGAAGATAAGCAAGAGATTTCGCTCGGCATGAAGCAGACCCAAGACAACCCTTGGGATGCGGCCATCTCGAAGTACCCCGCCGGCACCGTGGTCAAAGGCAAAGTTCGCAACCTCACCAACTATGGAGCCTTCATCGAAATCGAAGAAGGAATCGATGGGCTGTTGCACGTCAGTGATATGAGCTGGACCCGCAAAGTGGGGCACCCGAGTGAAGTCGTTGAAAAAGGACAAGAGCTGCAGTGCAAGATTTTGTCGGTCGACGAAGATCGCCGGCGAATCGCCCTGGGGCTTAAGCAACTCGACGACGACCCGTGGGCGACCGACATCCCAAGTCGCTATGAGCCAGGCCAATTGGTCACCGGAAAGGTTACCAAGATCACCAACTTTGGTGTCTTTGTGGGACTCGAAGAGGGACTCGAAGGACTGCTGCATATTTCGGAACTGGCCGACCACAAGGTCGAGAACCCGGCCGAAATGGTGAACGTCGGCGACGACATGGAAGTCAAGATTCTTCGCGTCGACATCGACGACCGCAAAATCGGCCTCTCACGTAAGCGAGTCGAATGGGGCGAAGACGACGGCATCGAGCCCGATGGCACAACGACCGACTCGCCGGCGTCGAGCGTTCCTGCGGCCGAACTCAAAGGTGGCATCGGCGACGGCGGAGGCCCGCTCTTCAAAGCGGCTACGACCGAAACGGAATCGGCAACTGCCGAAGTGCCCGAATAGCCGCAATAGTCAGCCTAAAGGCGACAACCCAACGACCCCGCATAGGTAGACCTTTGCGGGGTCGTGCTGTTGGGTTGCGGCGATTGCAAGCCGAAAAAGGGTAATTGCAAGACAAAAAATTGTTTGGGTCAGCAGTTCTTGTTTCGTACTTTGCGATTTGCATGATCCCCCCACCCGCTACACCCGGCGCACTTTGCCTTTGTGGGGTAATTTTCCAGCGGACCGGTGTGGGGGGTCGATACCTCTTGCTAGCACACACTCCGCCGCGACCCGGCTTGTCGACTCGTGAGTCGAGCCTCGCCCCGCGCCTGCGTCCCGCCCCCGGCTCTCCGCTCATGTCCAGCTCCACCAAGAAACGAAAAGTCTCCTCGGCCGTTCAGTCGCCGCTCGAGACCTATTTGCGTGAGATCAACGAAACCTCGCTGCTAAATGCACGCGAAGAAAAAGAGTTGGCCGTAGCCATCGGCAACGGCGACACGGCTGCTCGCGATCGGATGGTCCGCGCAAACCTACGGCTTGTCGTCAACATCGCCCGTGGCTACGCCGGCAAGGGACTGGGGCTTCAAGACCTAATCGAAGAAGGCAACCTCGGACTATTGCGGGCGGTCGAAGGCTTCGACCCGGCGATGGGAACCCGCTTCAGCACTTACGCCAGCTACTGGATCAAGCAGTCGATCAAGCGAGCACTCATCAACACGGGCAAGACGATTCGCATCCCGGCCTATATGGTCGAACTGCTCAGCAAGTGGCGCCGTGCGAGTGCCCGGCTGACCGAAGAGCTCGACCGAACGCCGACCCCCGAAGAAATCGCCCGGGTGTTGGGTCTGCCCAAGAAGAAGCTGCCGATCATCAAGAAGGCGATCAAGATTTACAACGCCACGCCACAAACCGACCAAGCCGACGCCGGTTGGACGCTGGGCGAGATGGTGATGGACGAAAAGCAGCTCAGCCCCGACGAAACGCTGCTCGAGTCCGACAGCCTTCGGCACGTGCTGGCAATGCTCGAAACGATGGACCAGCGCGAAGCGACTGTGCTAAAGCTCAGGTTCGGTCTCGATGGCGACGACCCGCGAACGCTCAAGGAGATTGGCGAGCAGCTCGGCCTCACTCGCGAGCGCGTCCGCCAGATCGAAACCGAAGCGCTCGGCAAAATGGCTACCAGCCTCGAAGACACACCGAATCACATGAGTTTCGTCGAGCGGCTTAAAAAGTAGCTCGGGGGAGAGGTCAGCCAGACTCGTTCGCTTCGCGAACGCGATCGGCAGCGAAGTTGTCTTTCTTGCAGATAGCTGAGCGCTGACAGTTGACCGCTACGAGACTATGCTTGATGTCGAAACTGGCACTTAGACATCGGGACGTTGTATGCTTCGCTCTGAAAATCGCTCCGACGCCCAGTTGCGTCCGTTCAAACTCACGCCCCACTTCGCCACGAACGCCGCTGGCAGTGTGCTCGTCGAGGCGGGGCAGACGATGGTGCTTTGTACCGCCAGCGTTTCGCGCGATGTTCCCCCTTGGATGGTCGGCAAGGGGAAAGGCTGGGTCACAGCCGAATACAGCATGTTGCCCGGCAGCACGAGCCCGCGAAAACCGCGCGAGCGGCAGAAGGTCGACGGACGCACGACCGAAATCCAGCGACTCATCGGCCGGAGTCTCCGCGCCGTGGTCGACCTCGACCGGCTTGGCGAGCGTTCGGTGACCGTCGACTGCGATGTGCTTAGGGCCGATGGCGGAACGCGAACCGCAAGCATCACTGGTGGCTTTGTGGCACTCGCGCTCGCGCTCGCGGCCAGTGAGTGCCAGGACGAAGCCGGCAACTTACCGCTCACCGATAGTGTCGCTGCCGTGAGTGTAGGGGTAGTCGATGGCCGGGTGCTGGTCGATCTCGATTACGCCGAGGACTTCGCCGCTGCGGTCGACATGAATGTCGTCATGACCGGCGCGGGCCGATATGTCGAGGTCCAAGGGACCGGCGAAGAAGCGACCTTTAGCCACGACGAACTAATCGCACTCACAAAAGCGGCCAGCGGGGCAATTGGCCAACTGGCGGCAAATCAGAGTGAAATCTTGGCGAATTTTCGCTAGCTCAATTGTTCGCTTGCTCAAGTGATTGACGTTAGAACTGAGCGGCACCACCGCCTGCACCACCGCCTGCACCGCCGCCTGCGCCACCACCTGCACCACCGTCTCCATTTCCGTCGCCATTTCCGTTATCCTGCTGGGTGCCGGCACCGGCGAACGTAAAGGTGGTCACGTCGCCAATGGTCGAGAACTGTGATCCTTGCAAATTCGTGAAGCGAACGTACCGGCGGTCGGCTGAAATCACGGCCGTGATGCTAAATTGAGTGCCGTCGGGCAAGACTTGGATGACTGGTTGAAACCCAACGGCACCGCGAGCACCCGCTGCAAGCAAGCGATTGCGGCGATTTTGCTCGGCGGCACCGGGTCGCACCGGAATGGCTCCGACATCGGCCATCGAACCGAGTTGCTGGTTGAGCACGGCCCGGCCAATTTTTTCTTGACGCCCGGCAGCGGCCGACACCTGAGCAGCCGCGAGCGGCACGTCGCGTCGACCGCCGGTGAGTTCAAAGTTCACGATGGCGCCATCTTTACCTAGTTCGACTTGCTGACGCTGGTGTGTTGCTGTGGGGCTGTTGTAATTCGTGTAGACATCGACGGTAACTTTGTTGGCGGTCACTTTGCCCCACACGGGCTGAATCTTGGCGCGATAAGACCCGTCGAATCCGACCGGACAGACATAGGTTTCGGTAAACAGACCCGTATCACCACCGCCAGCGACGCTGAAGCTGTCGCCCAGGCTTACACCACCGGCAATCGTGCGCGGTTCATGTGTCGAACAAACCGTGCCGATCGGTTCTTCGACGATTAGGTCGAGATCGGCATCGCCGGTCCAGGTGATTCGCACGACGCAGTCGCGCTTGAGCGCGGCGGCAAGTTTTGACTGATAGTTGTCGAGCGCGGCTTGGTCGCCTTCGCTCGCGAGTCGGTCGACGGTCGTTTGTGCGAGGCGAAGCGCTGTGTCGCGGATAAAGTCTTGGTTCTCGGGCCAAGCCTGTCCGATGACACCGATAGTCGACCACTTGAGCGTATCGACATCTTCGGTCCGCTCACCGCAGCGCAGGCCAAGCAAGTAGGCTTCGGCCCGCTGTGGATCGATTTTGACGACTTGGTGATAGAGCTTGCCGGCACGCTCGTCGAGATCGAGCTTTTGCAGGTACTGGGCGATAAACATCAGCTCGTCGGCCGAGGTGCTGAAATCGACGGCCGACATAACGGCACGTTCGATCTGTGGCTTGGGCATTCCTTCGAGCTGCATTGCGATGCCGAGCGATTCGTACATCCAAGACTGAGGCTGACCGTGCCTCAGCGCCGATTGGATGAGAGCGACGACGTGATCGTAACGCCCCGCCTTCATAAGGTCGCGCACCTGTCCGCGAACGCTCGCCAAGTCGCGACGGCCAGCCGCGAAGTGCGTGTCCCAGAAAACTTCGGGTGCGATGTTTTCGTCGATTTTCACCGCCGCCGACAATTCCTTTGCCGAGCGACGCTCGACACGCGGAGCGGGCTCAGCGGCCGGTTGCTGGATTTGTCCCTGCGCGCCGTTTTCGACAGCTTTGTCGGTCGCCACAACAGTGACTTCGGTCGTATCGTCGGGCACGCTAAACGCACCGCCACCACCGAAACCACCCTGGCCACCACCGCCACCACCGAAGCCACCGCCACCACCGCCAAAACCACCACCGCCGCCTTGCTGGCCAGCAATGCCGCCTTGTCCACCAAAGCCACCCTGTCCGCCACCCGTATCGGGAATCGGCAATACCAAGTCGGCCACGGGATAGACTTTAACCGTGAGTCGCGTGGCCGCTTCATCGACGCTGGTGATCAGCAGCACTTCGTCGTCGATGACGTAAGTCAGGTCGAGGTCTTTGAGCATCAGCTTGAGTGCCGATCGCAACGTGACGTTTCGCAAGTTGACGGTAATCGGTTCGTCGGGAGCGATACCGAGCTCGTCGAGGGCACGGCGGTCGAGTTGAATTTCGATATCGTACTCGTCGCGCAAGAACGATACGACTTCTTCGAGGGGCGTTTCGAGGAACTCGAGTCCCAAGTTATTGAGCGGCGACGACAGTGCTTGACTGATCGCTTGCTCGGCACCACCCTGTCCTTTGAGGTCGACCGCAGCATACTTTTTGCGACGGTTCGTAAGGTCTTCCCAGACGTCGGCGTCGGGATAGACGATCGGCGGTTCGTCGGGGAAGGGAATCGCCGACAGTTCGACTTGATGCCATGTCTCCCACGACGAGCGATGGCGAAGCGCGCGGGTCGCCTCTTGTAAGAAAATGGCTCGTTCGAGGCCCGACCAAACGGTCGCAACCCGCGCGATCACGCTGTGGGGTTTGATCTCTTCGACGATCTGCGCCACCTCTTCGGCTTCTTGAAAACGTTGTTCGTCCATCAGCGCGTTGAACCGCGACATCAACTGATCGACGCTTTCTTCTTCGCGCATTAAGCGGGCATAGATCAGCTTTTGTTCGCGAACCGCTGCCGCTCGCTCTTCGATCTCGCGATCGAGGTCGGCCTTAATGGCCTCGACGCGGGCCACTTCTTGCAGCGTGGCTGTCAGGCGATTGACGAGCTGTGCGCGGACCTCGGCGATCAACTCGGGAGCTAGCCGCACATTCTCGAGAGTGAGCTTCAGGTCTTGGCGAGCCGTTTCGGGGTCGGCACGCATGCCATTGCGAGCTTGATCGATGGCAACGCTGACTTCTTTTTCGAGCATCTCGGCGAAGAGCCGGTTGTTGCGTTCGATTTCGCCAATGTAGGTACCGTCGGAAACTTCGCCCGGCGTGGGGACACCCTCGACCATGTCGCCGCGCAAAGTGAGCGTGTCGCCCGCTTCGGGTGCGACAAGTGTGGTTTGAACGAACATTGCTTTGATGCGGCCGTGACTGTTCGTTCGCACAGCGTTCTCCTCGGCCTTCACGCGCGGCTTAATGCCTTTGGTCGTGAGCCGATGGACGGTCGCGGCGCGCATGTTGTTCGGGTCGCTTTCGAGGATATTTGCCGCGATGTCGCGGGCACCGTCAATGTCGCCCGTGGCGACGGCACGCTCGGCCACGTCGGCGAGATGCTCGCTGCGGGAAACCAGCATTCGGGCGGTTTCTTCGAGCCCCGCCGTGCCGAGGGTCGGCAACATAACGCCACCATCTTGCGAAGCAAGACTAACAAGTTCGTTCAAGAAGGCGTTAGCGTCGTTCGGCTCGGGAAGCGCGATCGCAAAAGTGTGGGCCGTGCCGTTGAGTTCGCACGAGACCGAAACCGCAGCGGGAAGCTCGCCCACAATGCGTGCGACGACCACCGTGTCGCGGTCGGTCCGCAGCGGAGGCATCGTGTTTGGATAGACTTCGGTAACGCTCTCAGGCAGCGAAGCATGGCCGGTCCAAAGCACATCGGCGCGAAGCCAATCGGCGAGCCGATCGCCAATCGCACGGCCGCGCCGCTGGTTCTCGGCGAGTGCACGGTTGAAGTCGATCTTGTCTCCGACTTCTTCATCGTCGTTCTGCCAGACCACACCTTCATCGACGTAGAGATTGCCACCAGTTTGATTTGCGAGTGCCGCAAGGTATTGCGAATCGCGGCTTGGTCCGATCGCATAGCTCGTCAGCGAAATTTTCTCGGCAACATACGATTCGACGAGTTCGCGAGTCGCATCGGCCGGCAACAAATTGGCGGCGCTCATGCCGTCGCCGACGTACAGCACCACACGGTCGCGTGCGGCTTGGCCATCACTCGAGTCAGCGAATAGCCGGGCCGCTTGCCGCAGCACAAGCTCTAAGTCTGTCGCCCCCAGCGGCGCTTCGCGGCGCAGGGCAGTAATCGCTTGTTTGAGGTCGTCGCTGCCCGGGTCGGCAAAGCCATGTGTGTATTCGCGAAGTTCGAGGTCGCCACCGGCGAGACGAACGCGATCGCCTGGCACAAGTCGAGCGAGTGTTTGTTCGACGGCCGCCATCGCCGTATCGCGGTAGAGTCCGGCTTGGCTCGCCGAAGTGTCGACGACGACAACAATGTCGCGAGGTCCCCCCTTGGCCCGCACGTCGGCGGTCAGGCTAACCGAGACGATGGCTGTGCCATCGCCGCATTTGTAAAGCCGAACCTCGCTCGCTTCGTCAGCCGCATGAGCGACGAGCGTCGAACTGATAAGGAGGGCCAAGGCCGATCGGATGGCGTGTTTCATAATGGGACCGAGACGAGCGAACAGCATAGGGGTACTCCGTGGATGTACCAGCGAATGGGGCCACATGACCGCTGCGTTAAGATCGCGGCGGCCTGGTGCCGAGGATTTTTTGCCTATTTCTTACCTGGGTGCTCTCATGTTGAGGACACCCACCATGTTTAGTTTATTCGCCCCCGACCGCGAACGCTACAAGTTTCCCGCCAAATTGCGAGTCCGATTGTGCCGTCTTGGGGGGATTTTTGGTGTCATTGGCGCACCTAGAAGAGTTTCGTTCGCCCTAGGTTAAAGTATTGCTCATAACCGGTTCGAGTGTCGAATCACGTTTCGGATGAGACGGATGGCCTTTTTTGTGCCGCGCAGGGCGGTTAAAAAAGAGGGTTGAAGAACTGTGACTCACCTCCCAATCGCCGAATCACCAACTATGCCGTGCCGTGGGGTCCGTGGGGCCACAACCGTCGAAACGAACGACCGCGAGCAGATTCTGCGGGCGACCCGCGAACTGCTGGCACTGATGATCCGCCGCAACGACATCGCCAAAGAAGAAGTGGCGAGCGCGATTTTCACCGTCACTCGCGACCTCGACGCCGAATTCCCGGCACTCGCCGCCCGCCAAATCGGTTGGCTCGAAGTGCCGCTGTTGTGTGGTTACGAAGTGAGCGTCGCCGGTTCGCTGCCGCGGTGCATTCGGATTTTAATGCATTGGAACACCGACAAGACACAGTGCGAAGTTCACCATATTTATGTCCGCGATGCCGTGCGGCTGCGTCCGGATCTGTCAGACATTCCGCAAGTCGACTTGGCCGAGTTAGAAGCGTGGATTCAAGAGCAGATGAGGCAGCCGGAACCTCGGTAGGAGCCGCCGATTAACCGACCGTTGGATGGGCGATGGGAGTCGCGATGACAAGAAAGGCTGTTTTGCGTTTCGCAGTGGTGGTGCGACGACATCAAGAACCGTTTGATCGACTGATCGCTGCCCAGTGCCTGCGGTACGATTCGACGCTCGTGTCGGTCGACAAACAGTTCGACGGCGATGGCGTGCGTCGAGTCTGGTAGTTGATCGGGGCGGAGCCAACGCAAAGGTAGTTCAATCGTTGACCCCCATTGGCCACAGTTTGACGGGAGCTTCCCTCGCGATTTTCGCGATCCCGCGCGGGGCCTCGTGGCGGGTCGCGGTCCCGGTAGTCGCCGCCTGTGTCGCGGCGGCGAGCATTCCCGACTTCTCGCTCCCCGGTTGGGGGCACGACGACATTCTTCGTAGCCACAGCCTGTGGGTCGCGCTGGTCGGTGGAACTTCGCTGGCGATTGTGCTGAGTGTCGCGCGACGGGGCGTACTCAAATCGATTCCCAAGTGGTTGCCTCTGGGCCTCGCGCTCTGTTGGCTCAGTCACATTCTGCTTGACGCGATGTACGCCGGTACGCCCGGCCTCATCATCGGCTGGCCCTTCGACAAGCGTCGGCTCGCGCTACCGGTTTGGTGGCTCCACACGGCCCACAAACATGGCGACTTGCTGAGCCCGCACAACGTGCGGGTGTTCTTGCTGGAGCTCGCCACGTTCGGGCCGGTGTTCGCGACGGCGGTTGGCGTGCGATGGTGGTTCGGCCGAGGACGCGCGAAGCCGGTTGGGGGAAATGGCTGAATCAGTGCCGAACTCCTGCCCTTGGTAAACCGCTGCGAGCAGACAAGCAACCGACCAGCGACGCGATCGGCGGCGAAAGCCGTCGCTGGCCGCAATGGGCTTCGTGACAGTTTTCGCGTCGGTCGCCACCGTCCAGGAAGGCTGCCTAGGAAGGCCGCGAAGCTCCCGCGCTGACTAACCAGCCCGTTCACAATTTGGCCAGAAGGGGGGGCGAACGCAAACAGCCGGTCGAGTCAAACCCGACCGGCTGCGATAGCTTTCTAGTCTTTACCAACCGGAACTAACCGAGGTGACGACGCATGGCGACAATACCGGCCAAGCAAGCACCCAGGGCGAGGTAAGCCGTGGCGGGCTCGGGGACAACGCCGCCACTAACTGTGACGGTGTCGACACGGTTGGTGCCAGTGGAAGCGACCGTACCCGGAGGAGTGGCATCGGCCGTCGTGGTATTGATGAGGCGAAAATCAACTGCCGACGCTCCGTTGAGAGCGGTGATCGACGAAAGATCGAAGGAAAAATTGTAACCGCTAATTTCAGTCGTTGAATTCCAATTACCGACGCCAGGTGCGGTGGTGGAGTTAGGCAGGACGATGTAGGGCGCTACATCGATGAAACCACCGCCGTCCACCTGGTACGCCAACTTGAAATCAAGAGGTCCTGTGCCACTGCTCGTTTGTGCGAAGGTCAAAACGATGTCTTCAAACCCGATTGTCGAGGTCGAAAACTGGTAATAATCGCCGACAGCCCAATTGTTTGAGCTGAATGACTCTGAGGTACCATTACCAGCTGGGTTCGAATACGTCGCGGTGCTCGCATGAACGCCCGATGCGCTACCCACACCAACTTCCGCCGCGTGCGGACCAGCGGTGGCTGGAACCGATCCTTCAAAGGTCCACTGCGTGATAATTCCCGCATCTGCATTCGCGAACAGCATAGCTGACGCAAAGCAAGCAACAACAAAACTTCGAATCTTCATTAGAACAATTCTCCCTTTCAGACGGTTCAGGCGACCGCCGCTTAACCAAAGTAGTGAAACGTGATTCGTGTCTCCCACCTCACGGGGCGGGAAGTGTCACTCCGGTACGACCGAAGTCCACGCCCGACAGCTTACACAGAGATGATCACCACGCTAGTCTTTTTCTCAAAAATTAACCCAATTATCACAATGCCCCAAACAAGTCGCGGTTAGCCGAATCGATCGTGCGATGGGAGATCGGGGTCCCGGCCCCTTCGTATCGACGCCGATCGTCGGGCGAGAACGGGCCGGGGGCTCGTTCTACGGTTGCTGGGCGCGCCACTCGCCTCCGGCAGCTTGGCGATTATGATGGAGAGCCTCCGACAATTTCCCGCTCCCCATTCGCGACAACCAGCATGAAAATCGCCGTTATAGGCACCGGATACGTGGGGCTCGTCACCGGCACTTGTTTTGCAGATTCGGGCAACGACGTCACTTGCATCGACATTAACGAGAAAAAGGTCGAAGCCCTTAACCGGGGCGAGATTCCGATCTACGAACCGGGGCTGGCCGAACTGGTCGAACACAACGTCGAGGCGGGGCGGTTGACATTCACGACCGATACGCCCGCCGGCGTGAAACCGGCCGATGTGATTTACCTCGCCGTGGGCACACCTCAGTCCGAAAGCGGCGCGGCCGATCTCTCGGCCATGTGGGGGGTCGTCAAGGCGATCGCGCCGCATTTGCGTGAAGACGCCGTTGTGGTGACCAAGAGCACGGTGCCGGTTGGGACCAACGCCACCATCTATGGAATGCTCAAGGAACTGACAGGCCGCGACTGTGACGTGGCGAGCAATCCCGAGTTTCTTAAAGAAGGGGCGGCGATCGAGGACTTCATGAAGCCCGATCGGGTGGTGGTTGGCGTTCGTCGGCCCGAAGTGGCCGACATATTGCAAAGGCTCTACAAGCCATTTCTCCGGACTGAAAAACCGTTCTTAGTGATGAGCCCCGAGAGTGCCGAGATGACGAAATACGTCGCCAACGCGCTGTTGGCGACGAAAATTAGCTTTATTAACGAAATGTCGAACCTTTGTGAACGGATGGGGGGAGACATCAACGACGTCCGTCGCGGCATCGGTCACGACAGCCGGATTGGCTTCGCGTTTCTGTTTCCCGGCGTTGGCTACGGCGGCAGTTGCTTTCCCAAGGATGTCCGTGCGCTGGCGGCCATGACCCGCGACATGGGGCTCGAGCCAAGGATGCTCGAAGCGGTCGACGCCGTGAACGAAGAGCAGAAAACGGTGCAAGCGAAGAAGTTGTCAGCGCATTTCGGCGACAAGCTCAAAGGCAAGAAAATTGCGGTCTGGGGCCTCGCCTTCAAACCCCGCACCGACGACATCCGCGAAGCCCCGGCATTGGTGCTGATCGACTGGCTTTTGGCGCAAGGAGCCGAAGTTCGCGTTCATGACCCCGAGGCGATGGAAAACGTGAAAGCCGAAATGGGTGACAAGGTCAGCTATTGTGCGCGCCGCATGAACGCACTCGACGGAGCCGACGCACTTTGCATTATGACCGAGTGGAAGGACTATCATTCGCCCGACTTCGCCGAGATGAAAAAGCGAATGGCGTCGCCGGTGATTTTCGACGGGCGGAACCTTTACGACACCCAGCAACTTGCGAAACTCGGTTTCATCTATCACAGCATCGGGCGTCAGACGGTGTCGGGCGAGCCGTCGACGTAAGTCGCCGGTGTTTCGCCAGCAGCGCCGACTCTGCGGGCACCGGTGGCTGGCGCCAACCGGCTCGCTACGGGAGTGGCGTAGGCTCGCGAGAGAGACCCCTCGCAGAGAAGGGGCTGCAGCACTAAACTGGCGGTCCTTAATCAGTTAAGGAATGAATCAAGAATAACCTGGTAGGTTTGCGAAATTGGCATCGATCACAGTGCGAACGTCATTCTCGCCTGCTAGGTTGTGAAAAAATGGGACTGGCTCCGCACAGAGTTGGGCGAGAGCCACGAGTCGGGCACAAGTGCGGTGCCTGTCCCACTTTTTCGCAACCTAGCGCGTTGCAGAGTGAATAAATGGGACAGCGACTGTCTTAAACGTCAACGGCATTCACGATGGAATTCCAAGTTGTTTTTGATCCATTCCTAAGCCTGCCCGCTCGAAAGGAGCCCCTCCGATGCCTTTGGTTCCCATGCGTTTGTTGCTCGATCATGCCGCCGAGAATCACTACGGTTTGGCCGCGTTCAACGTGAACAACATGGAGCAAATTCAATCGATCATGGAGGCGGCTGAAGAGACCGAATCTCCGGTCATCGTACAGGCCTCGCGCGGAGCGCGCAGCTATTCGCAGGATGCCTACCTGCGCCATCTGATGCTGGCAGCGGCGGAGCTCTATCCGAATATCCCGATCGTGATGCACCAAGACCACGGCAACAGCCCCGAAACGTGCCAAAGCGCAATCGAGAATGGGTTCACTAGCGTGATGATGGATGGCTCGCTCAAGGCCGATGGCAAAACGCCGGGCGACTTCGATTACAACGTCAAAGTCACGAAAGAAGTCGTCGCCTCGGCCCATAAACAGGGTGTTTCGGTTGAGGGTGAACTCGGCTGTCTCGGTTCACTCGAAACGGGGGGGGGCGAACAAGAAGATGGCCACGGAGCGACCGAAGCGCTCTCGCACGATCAACTTTTGACCGATCCCGACGAAGCGGAGCAATTCGTTGCCGCGACAGGGGTCGACGCCCTGGCGGTCGCCATTGGCACGAGCCACGGGGCCTATAAATTCACCAAGAAACCGACCGGCGATGTGCTGGCGATGGACCGCATCGAAGAAATCCATCGCCGATTGCCCAACTGTCACCTCGTCATGCACGGTTCGAGCAGCGTGCCGCAGGAACTGCAAGACATGATCACGAAGTATGGCGGCATAATGCCACAGACTTATGGGGTGCCAGTCGAGGAGATCCAGAAAGGAATCAAGCACGGCGTTCGTAAAATCAATGTCGATACCGACAACCGGATGGCAATCACCGGTGCGATTCGCAAGGTGTTTGCCGAGTCGCCCGAGAAGTTCGACCCGCGCGACTACTTGAAACCTGCCCGGGCGGCAATGAAAGACGTTTGCGTCGCCCGCATGACCGCCTTTGGCCAAGCCGGCAACGCTGGGAAGATCAAGTGCGTTTCGATCGCCGAGTTTGCGAGCTTCTATCGATAGCGTCGGTCACCCACATCGCAAACCGGCGGCCGTTTGAGTCGCAATCGATCGGTTGTCGATTGCCACCGCTGGCTTGGCAGCAGTGCGGAGCGGATGCCAAGTGCCCACTGCCGGACAAGCCGGACAGTGGAACCCGACTCGCCAATTTATTTTTGAACGGCAATGAGCCTCACATAATTTTTGTCGACAAGATTCGTTTGCCGCGCCTCGCGACGAGTGATACGATACGTAAGTTCGCGTGCCACGACCCCGATGTATCGGGGCGTGAGGTAAGCTCGCGGAGTGAGCTGTCGAGTAAGCACTGACCATGGCTGTTCCCAATCGCTTTAGTTGGAGTTTGTGTCTCGCTCGGTGGCGGCGTTTTGAGCTGCGTATCCACATTTCGCTCGTGCTGCTCGCATTGATCGCGATTGCATATAGCTTCGAGACCGAAACGCCGTTCGGCCTGCTCCTGCTTGGCGCGCTGTTGCTGAGTCTTATCGTTCACGAAGCGGCCCACGCGTGGGTGGCGATTCGCCTTGGGGGCGAGGTCCGTCGCGTGGTACTAGGACCGCAAGGGGGCCTCGAATCGCCCCACGTTCCCGACGAGCCCGAACCGCAGATTTGCACTGCCATGGCTGGCCCGGTGGCCCACCTTTCGTTGACGGTGATTGGCACCGCCGTTCTTGCCGCGATGGGTGACAAGAGCGAACTACTGAGGCTGTTTAACCCGGCCAACTTGCAAGATGCCGGTGCGCTCGATACCGATCACTTCGTCACGTTTATGCGCTCGCTGGTGTGGGTCAACTGGTTGCTGTTCTTGCTCAACTGGATTCCCGCTTACCCGTTCGATGGTGCCCCCACGCTACGTGCGCTGCTTTGGCCCGTGGTTGGTCGCCGCACGGCTGTGGTGATCACGAGTCGGGTTGCCCTGGCCGTGGCGGCGCTGCTCGTCGTTGGTGGTGTCGCCACGCGACTGCTCGCTGGCGACACACCGTTTCCAGCGTGGACGACACTGGTGATGCTCGGGCTGTTTGTGGCCGTGAGTTCGCAGCGAGATTTACTGCTCTCGCGATGGCTGTCGCAGGAACACGACGAATTCGCCCTGCCCCATGGCATCGATGACACCATTGATGAGTCGTGGCTTGCCGAAGATTCTGAAAGCATGGTATTGGTCGAACAACATCACGATCAACTCCGCGAGCGTTATGAGCGGCAGCGCAAGGCTCAGGAAGCCTACGAAGACGCCCGGGTCGACGACATTCTTGCCCGCATTCACAACGGGGGGATCGATCATCTTTCGCCCGAAGATCAGGCCTTCTTGCAGCGCGCCAGCCAGCGGTATCGCAGCCGTCGCAGCGAGGCGGTGGACAAACCGAATTAACGGCGTCAAATTTGCCGTCACCGGTCGCCGTTAAATGCTACTATTTGAGTAGGTTTTGCCTTGTGACGCATTGCGATCGCTGCCGCGCGAGTCGCCCCTTGGCGAATTTGGTTCGCTACAGTCGTTATAGTCGTCATCGGCGGCTACCCTTTCGTCAAATTTCCGTCGGATTCCCGCTAGCGAGACGCTGGACATCTGCGCCGACGGTCGCTGCGCCGTACTTTTGCTGGCCATATCGACCCCGTGTCCGCTAGCACCCCTTCGCTTAACTGTGCTCACCACCACGCTCAACCATCACGCTCGGAGCCATGTTGCCCGCGAAGATTTCGTGCCGGGTCGGCATGAGGATGCGGGTTTGACGCGGCGGTTTGAGATCGCTTTTCGGCAGTCGTTTGCACTGTTCGACGTTGCGACGGGCGAACTACGCCACCGTCCTGCCGATTGGTTGAACGTCGATCTCGCCTCGCGACTCGGCTTGCTTGAGGAAGTTCATCGCCGTGGTCGGCCCGAAATCATCGAAGACTACGCGCCGATCGTGCTGCTCGCAGTGCCGCTACCGATTGATGAAAAGAAGCCCGCGTCGCACATCGCGATCACCGCGCTGCTGTCGCAACCAGCCGTCGGCATCGACAACATCGCTCCGGCCGCTCACATCGTTGGCGTCGACGCTGAGAGCGCGCTGCGATGGTCGCAAGGGCGAATGGTGTGGCCCCCTCATGCGGCGCTTGAACTTGCCAGGTCGTTGGAACAAAACATCTCGGGCGCGCGGATCGAAGCAACCCTCCGTCGCCAGCTCTCTAACGTCTCGAAGCACTTGCTGCAATCGCTCGAAGAGCTCAGCCTGCTACATCGCTTGACCGAACAGCTCACCCTCTCGCGTGAAGGGAGCGATTTGATCGCGATGGCGCTCGAATGGCTCAGCCGCGTCGTGCCGGCCCAATCGCTTGCCGTGCACTTTTGCGACGAAGCCGCGCTTGGTCAAGAATTGGGCGAAGACGTGGTCGACCGCACGATCGTGTGGGGCGACTCGCCGATTGCCACGGGCGAATATGCGCGACTCATCGAGCGGCTTGGCCCCGATGTCGATCGCGAGTGTCTGCTGCTGGATGGCCGCGCCTTGCGTTCGCCGACGTGGTTTTACTCGGAAGTGACGCAACTTATTTGCGTACCGATTCGGACCGCCACAAAGCAACTCGGCTGGTTGCTCGCTCTGGGGCATCGCCCTGGGAGCCGCTATGATGAAACCGACTTTGGTGTGATCGAATCGAGCCTGCTATCGAGCGTTGCTGCGATACTCAGCGTCCACTTCGGCAACCTTCGGCTGTTCTACGAACAGAGCGAGTTCTTTGCCAGTGTCGTCAAGGCACTCAGCTCGACGATTGACGCCAAGGATCCCTACACACGCGGACACAGCGAACGGGTCGCCCGCGTTGCGGTTTGTCTCGCCAAACATTTGGGGTGCAGCGAAGAGGAACTCAACACGCTCTACTTCGGCGGCTTGATGCACGACATCGGCAAGATTGGCATCGACGACGCTGTGCTCCGCAAACCCGAGCAACTGACGCCCGACGAGTTCGAACAAATCAAACAGCATCCGCAACTCGGCTACGACATTCTCGAAGGAGTCAAGCAACTCGAACACCTGCTCCCTGTCGTGTTGCACCACCACGAAAACTGGAACGGACAAGGCTATCCGAGTGGACTCGCCGGAGAGACGTGTCCGAAACTGGCCCGCATCGCGGCCGTGGCCGATGCGTTCGACGCGATGTCAAGCGACCGTCCTTACCGCAAGGGAATGGCCGACGATACGATGCACAAAATTTTCCGCGATGGTGCCGGAGTGCAATGGGATCCGCAGGTGATCGAAGCGTTCTTTGCCGCCCGCGATGAAATTCGCGAGATCGTTGCCAAAACCAACGCGGAAATCAAACCGCTAGTCGTTTCTTGCAATCGGGCACCGCTACAATCGCAGCCGATTGAAATCGCCGAGCGTCCGAACGTCAGCTAGCTTCCGTGGCTTCCGCAAAGGTCGTGATTCCCGCACCGGCGGGAATCAGATGCTTAGACAGATCTCTTGTTTGGCTTGGACGCCCGTGATGTGATTTGGCCGAAGGCCTTTTTCACCGTAGCCTTGGGCATCGCCCAAGGTAGGCTGGGCGTGCCAAAAGACTTTGGCTGAAAGCCAGAATGAATCGATCGACCTCTGCGGTTGAACGTGGCCTTCGGCCAACAATAAATTGTGTATAAGTGACAGGTGGGGAATCTCGACGAGTCGATTAGCCCTTGTATCGTTCGCGCAGACAAGAAAAACTCTAAGAACCTATCCCAGAACCTCAAGAATTCCACCACAGGATGTGAGCGAAGACGAGATGCAACAAGGCTTCGTAGTTTTTGGCCTTCTTTTCCCACCGCACCAGAATGCGGCGGTAGCGATTGAGCCACGAAGCGATACG
>JBGSRO010000109.1:0-7567 GCA_041737535.1 Pirellulales bacterium
GGACGCCCAAAAGCGGCGTCGAAAGAATTCGTAAGGAGATTCGTTTGGCCATCGCGGGGAGGCTTGGTACAATTCCCGCAACAACCCAGCGCTTCACTTTTCGACCGCCAGGCGCTCTGATTTTCAACCGCTGTTTACACGCGACTCGCCGCGAGCTTCAACCCACGCAGTTGCTCGTAAAAAAATGTGGTGAACTTAACGGCATGATTTGCGTCGTAGATCGACGTGCCGATTTCGTAGTTCTCGCCCATGAGATAGGCATATTGGTTGTTGATTTCGACACTCTTGCCGTTCAAAAATGCGATCGGTGCGTCGGAACCAAACAGGATGCGTTCGCGAGGGTAGTGGAGCAAGGCGTATTCCAGAACACCTTCGTGATTGACCATGGCCGTGTCCAAGTAGGCATTGGGACAATTGGCGATGGTATCCAGTAGGCCAATCACGTAGTTCATGCTGTAAGCACGCCCGACATGGGCGAAAATGAACCGCACATTCTTGTAACGACAACAGTACTCGATCATCTGGCGCTGGTTGATAGGGTCGGCCATGCGAGTCGATCGCGGAATGTGCAGCGTGATGGCGAGCCCGCGATCATCCGCCCACTCCATTTGGCCGGCGGGCAGCATATCTTCGATCGTGATTTGTTCCTTGGGCTTTCCCTCGACAAATTCGAGGTAGGGCTTGTAGCCGACCAGTTGGTTCGCCTCAACTCGCCGTGCCACGGCCGCGACGTTATCCCGCGGCGACACGAGGGCCATGCCGAAATAACGGCGATTGTCCGAAATACTCCCCGTATAGGCCGCCGAAGCATCGAGATCGGAATCGTAAAAGGGATAGCCGAAGCTGTTGAGATGAAACTCTTGTTGCGGCAACAGCGACTGAACCCATGCTTCGCACTGCGCGATTGTGAAAGCTCCACCAAACTTTTGATAAACGTTGCGCGGGGGAAACTCGAATTCCGCAACAAGGCAAGAGCGGTCGAACATGTGAACGTGCGAATCAAAAATCTTGGCGGGCAAGAAGTCGCGCAGCTCCCGCTCATAGATTTCGCGATCGGCATCAGCAAAGGCACTACCAAGCTGGTTTCTTGATTGTTCGTTGCTCATTCGAAAGTCCTCAGTAAGTGTTGCTTGTGCTCAAGTCACCCAGACCCGCGCGAGCCAACAGGGCGGCACCGCGCGCGCCAGCCGAGTGATCTCCAATCTTCAATTCGATGCCAATCGTCTCGGCAACAATTTCCGGCCAGATCAGGCTTTTCGAAGGTCCGCCCACCATGACTGCCGACTCATAACGAAGCCCGAAGTTTTGCAGACTTAGTATCTTGTCGTTCAACAACCTGGCGGCGCCTTCCATCACCGCGCGACTTACGTCGCAGCGAGCCGCTTCGTTCGGCTGCGGCGGCTCACGCAAATCGATCGCAAGTCCCCCCGCGCCAGTCGTCGATTCAGCGGCCGACTCGTTAAAAATTCGCATGCCATCTTGCTCGCCGGGAGCAATCACGTTGTCGATATACCACTGGATGGTGGGACCGATCGCCGGTACCGCAAATAGGCCACCCCAAGGCCCGCCATCGCCCGACAGGAACGGATCGCACAGCAATGCCGCATCGAGAATGAGTTGCCGGTCGAGTAGCGGGGCAAAACCAACCCAAGAGGTTCCGCACGACAACATCAACTGTCCCGGCGACGTGACACCAACCGATCGAGCGGCCGCCGGGTGATCGAAACATCCGGTCATGACTTGGGTGCGAGAAGACAAGCCCGTGTCGCGAATGGCTTTCGCTGTGAGCGTCCCGACAGGAGTTCCGCAAGGGACCAGTTTCGACAGCTTGTCGGGAGGTATTTCGAGCATCGTCAAGAATGGCTCGTGATAGCGGCCAGAAGTCTGCACCTGCAGATGGAACGTCGACGCAGTCGAGTGATCCATCATCCACCGACCGGTCAAGCGATGCAGCAACCAGTCGGTATCCATCGCATAGTGACCAGCACCCCTGAACAGGTCGGGTTCGTGCTCGCGCAACCATGCCAAATGAGCCAGTGGAAAGCTTGATAGGCATGGCCAGCCGGTGATCTGGGCGACTTCGCCTGCGGTGAGCTGCGTGAGAACTGCCGGCAGTCGCTGCTCGGCGCGGCGATCCATCCAGTTGATGATGCGGGTCAGCGGGACACCCTCGGCATCAGTCAGCAAAGTGTTGCCCGAGGCGGCGGCCATGGCCAGCGCCAAGATTTCGCCGTCGGCGGCCGTTGCCAGTTCGCGGATGACCTGGCAAACGTTTCGGTAATGCTGCTCGGGATCGACTTCGACCCATCCGTCGTGAGGATGCAAAAAACTCGAGTCCACCTCAGCCGTAGCCAACACTCGGCTATGGCTGTCGGTCAAAACACCTTTCAAGCCGCTGGTCCCAAGGTCGAGACCAATAAAACAGCCGGTGCTATCGGTTATCATGCAGGTGCCTCAACAATTTCGCTGACCGATTTTTTCAGCCAACGCCGCTGCGAGGTGGTGAGCTTTCCGCCCACAATCACAGTATCGATGTCTTTCCATTTCGCGAACCGGACAAAAGCGGTCTTATCGAATTTGCTATAGTCCGCCACGAGCACCGCTTTCTGGGAGCTTGTAATCATCGCCTGGGAAACGCGAGCAATTGATTCGGTTTCTGTATAGAGGCCATCATCATCGACTGCGTCCGCGCCGAGGAAGGAGATGTCGGGCCGAAAGCCTTTCAGGTTTTCTTCGGCCAACAGCCCGGTTAAGTTAGGACTTCCCTGCTGAACGGTGCCACCAAGGAGAATTAACTCCAGTTTGTCGTTCCCGAAGAGTGATGAGGCGATTGCCAACGACGATGTCAGTACCTGTATTCCGGGAATGCTGGCGATGTACTTAGCGACCTCGAGCGTCGTGGTTCCGGTATCGAGCACCACCTTCATTCCAGGTTCGACAAGTTTCGCTGCTGCCTGTGCAGCAGCGATCTTCTCCGGCATATGCTTTTGATGACGGTCTTGAAAAGCAAAACTCGCAACCGCCGGTGCCGCCAAGATGGCACCGCCGTGGGTGCGGGTGATCAGTCCCTGCTTTTCGAGCTCGTTCATGTCGCGACGGATGGTCATCTGGGTGACTTGGAATCGCTCCTTCAATTCCGCAACCGTTACTTCCCGCTGTGTCGACAGCAGCTCCAATATTTCTTCTAGACGTGTGGACGTTCGCGCTTTCGCCATAGCTGTTGCCTGAGGTGAGCCCCGGATGGTTATTCGACAGGCTTCCACTATAAGGCGAACCTAAGGCGAATCAAACGCTTCACCGACCTTCAGGTGGACGACATCGCCCCGATAGGTGTTGAGCCCAAGGCCCAACTCAGGGAACTGTTTTATCGCGGCATCCAGCCCCAGATCGGCAAGCTTCAGTACGTAGGGAAGCGTCGAATTGGTCAACGCCTGCGTCGAGGTTCGGGCATAGGCCGCCGGCATGTTAGCAACACAGTAGTGCAGCACTTCCTCCTCGAAATAAACTGGATCGTCGTGGGTCGTGGCTCGCGAAGTCTCGGCGCACCCCCCTTGGTCGATTGCGATGTCGACGAAAACCGAACCCGGCTTCATTCGTCGCAAGAATTCGCGTTTGACGATCTGAGGTGCCTTGGCCCCCGGGATGAGTACCGCGCCGATGAGTAAGTCAACCTGATCGAGCGTCTCCAACAACGCCGCTTCCGTCGAGTAGATGGTGCGAATCGTGCCGTGCGACGAAGTTTCGATAAACTGCATCTTCGCAATATTGACTTCCAACAGCGTCACGTCGGCTCCAATTCCGCTGGCTACACGGGCCGCGCTCAACCCGGCGGCACCACCCCCAACGACCAACACCTTGCCGATCGGCACTCCCGCAACTCCGCCGAGCAGCACACCGCTGCCTCCACTTGGTTTCGACAGATAGTAGGTACCCATGAGGGCGCTCATTCGGCCAGCGATCTCGCTCATTGGTTCGAGCAATGGGAGTCGATTGCCGACCTGAACCGTCTCGTAACCGATTGCGGCGACTTGGCTCGCGCAGAGCGCTTCGGCAAGTGGCCGGTCCGCTGCCAAATGCAAATAAGTAAACAGCAAGAGATCGGGTCGGAAATACTGGTACTCGGTAGCCACCGGTTCCTTCACCTTGACGACCATATCGGCCCCCCATGCGTCTTCCGCATGAGGGACAATCGTCGCTCCGAGATCGCGATAATGCGCATCGCTGAACCCCGAGCCAGCTCCGGCTCCACTTTGCACCAGCACCTCATGTCCCGCTTTGAGCAGCTCGCGGGCGTTGCTCGGCGTACAAGAAACGCGGTTCTCTTTGACCTTGATTTCCGCCGGAATTCCTATTTTCACAGTTACACGCCCTTACAATACGCCCTGCGGCTGGTCGAGAACTGCATGAGTTGCGATCGATGTCGGTGTCTTGGCGTGAATCGTCGCGATCATCGCCTCGACGACAAAATCGATCATGTGTCGATCGGCAGTCAGTGGCAGCTTGGTCAACGCCACAGGGGGACAGCTCGCCTTATAGCTTTGTGCGCTGATGTCAAAGCCGCGACTGCGAAGTCGAGCAGTAAAGTTCTTCGCCTGCTGCAAATTTTGGAAGACCAAGGCTGACAGATGGTTCCAGCCATCGACGCCAACGAGTTGACCGTGACGCGCGTCGACCACTTTTCGTAGTCGCTCGTGATAGTACCGTCCCAGTTCGTCGATCTTATCGCCGTTTGCCGTAACCCATTCCATCGTGATCAAATAGGCGAGAGAGGCCAGCTCTTCTTGTCCATTGGTAACCAAAGCGCCGAACTGCGGCATGCAGTCCATTGCCGAACTGAATAGCAGTCGCGACGCAGGGTACTCACCCCCCGGAAAACCCTTGCCGATGGCTACGAACGTCGGTGACAACTCATACTCACGGAACAGATAAAGCTGCGACGACCACATGCACGACTGAATTTCATCCGCAACCGTCGGCACATCGTGAGCGTCACACAGGTCATACGCACGGTTAAGAAACTCGCGCGTCAACCTTCGCGCGCCGTAGTTCATCATGATAATTTCGTGAAAGAATCCGGCGATCTTCCATTTGCCCTGGTCGTATTTCTTAAAGGCACTGTAAAGGTCTTGCTCTTGGTTGGGTCGAATCGTGACAACGCGCCACAAATTAGCCCGTTCCATCGCCTCGCGCAGTTCGGGCCACATGCCGCGCATCATCTGAGTGAGCGTTGTGGTTCCGTGATAGTTGCCCAGCAGATTGCCGTCGTCATCGCCAATGACAAGAATGACGGGAACTCTTCCATCGTACTTCGGAGTCGTATCGTCGCTGTGCATGCGATAGAACCGCGCCAAGATCATCTTGAGCGCCGCTTCAACTGCGAGACTGCCCGTCTCCAGGTTCAAGACGCAGTTGACCACTCGCAGATCGTTTTTCTGATCGAGTACCGACTGCAAACCGTGGTAGTCGCCGCGACGGAGGCCGTTGGCGGTGCGGATCAGTTCTGTTTCCAGTAGTCGTGTGATGTAACCACGCGTGTTGTTGTGGGTCGCGTTGGGAACTCCGAGCGCGCGTGCGTGATCGATCAGTTTGTAACCTGGAAAACCATGCCCCAGTGAAGCGTGGTAGTGCTCGCTTTTGGTCACCAGATACAATCGGCCATCCTCCCCCACGCGGTAATAACCGAGGGCACTCAGCGGAGCGGCCTCGGTCGCCGTTGCTTGACCGAAAGCGAAAGTCCCCGCCCCGGGCGAAGTATGTTGCAACGGCTGCTCGATGACACGAGAGCCTACCTTGTCGAGCAGCGATACCAGTTGTTGTTGCATCGTCTCTGGGTAGAAGTCTCGCGACCGCTCGATTAACCCGCGAGATTGCAAGGTGTTCCCACCGAAGAACGCGTTTGCGGCCAGAACGTGCTCGAGATAGTCGCGGCCCAGCAAATCAACCAACGATCTCGAAACGGGGTGGAAAGTCATATTCGCCTCTGTGTTCCGATACTTAAAGGATGTGCTAATCTGTTCGTGTTTGCACTCTTCGATCATAGGTACTGCTCCATCCACGTCAAGAGCGAGTCAATCCGCAAACGGTTTCTAGGTTGTGAAAAAATGGGACTGGCTCCGCACGGAGTTGGGCGAGAGCCATGAGTTGGCCACAAGTGCAGTGCCAGTCCCACTTCTTCGCACGGTCGAACTCCAAGCTTTGTTCGACCACGGAGCCAGTCCCATTTATTCACAGGCTCTGCGCTGGTGGAAACAGAGTGAGCCGACCGGAGGAATACCGCGCGTTTCGCACGAGCTTGCTGGTTGTTCGCGAGTCGCCATGAAAAAGAAAAAAAAGAAAAACACGATGATTTACTACGTTCGTTTGTGTGCTAAAGTAACACCCATTCGAGGACACTTCCTTACTTCTTTCACTTGAGGAGCGATCTAATGTTAAGGCTTTCTTGGGCGAGTCGCGCCGCTGCCGTGCTCTGCGCGCTTTGCACTTCGGTGGGAGCAACGGCTTCAATGGTCAGTCTCGGTAGTCTCTTGCCGTTCACGGGGGGGGATGCGGGCGAGGGGCTCGATCTGACCGGCAACATGGTCTACGCAGTCAACTTGGGTGGAACTTCGCAGTCGGTACAAGGCGTGACTTTTGCCGCCGCCACCAGCACAGCGACTCCGCCGGCGGGGGTCACCGTGAACGGGACCGGGGTTGGTTCATTCAACTACTTCGACACTAATGATCCCGCACCCGTCTTAGGCAACAACGCCGCGAACTACGGTGCGACCGCCGATGACAACGCCTTGGAATCGATGATGACGAGCGTTTGGTTTGGCCGAGTCTGGACGCTCGACCTCGCCGTCACCACCGGGCAGCAGTACCAGCTTCAACTACTTTTTCAAGAGGGCTTATGGGGCTTCCAAGGAGGTGCAGGGAACGGTGTGCCTGGATCAGCAAATCGCGTCTTCAACGTGTCGGTGGAGACAGCATCCCCCAACACGCTCAGCCTGGCCATCGGCAGCTTGAACACAGGGTTCGAGACAGACGGTGCGTCCCCTACGCAGCCAAACCCAGACTTTGGTTTGGTGTTCACCTATGTCTTCACAGCACCCGACAATTCATTTCGCGTTTCGCTAAACGACCTGCCCGGTGGCGACGCCAACACGGTCCTCAACGCGTTAACATTGGAGCAAGTGCCCGAACCGACCTCACTGGCAATCGTGGGTCTTGGTGGCCTGTTGGTGGCGTTCGTGCAGCGCCGTCGTAACTAAGTAAAACAGACCGCCGGGGACCAGTAGACCTGCGAAGTCTGCCCGTCAGGTATCGCAGTCTGATTTCGGGCGCACTTACCGGGATTCGTAAGTGCCCCCTTCAGTGCCCCCCTTCAGAGGCCCTGTCGATCGGTTCAGTTTCTTGTCCCACTGGTTGCGATCGCACCGATGTTGTTATCGCAACCAGTGGCTATTGGGCCGTCAAAAGCAAGTATTCGGGTTGTGTGTCACTAAATGCGAGTATTCGGGTTGTGTGCCACTGGCTCTGCCAGTGCGAACTGTGACAACGTCGAGCGTTGTGCCGCACTGGCAAGGCC
>JBGSRO010000111.1:0-2288 GCA_041737535.1 Pirellulales bacterium
GGACGCCCAAAAGCGGCGTCGAAAGAATTCGTAAGGAGATTCGTTTGGCCATCGCGGGGAGGCTTGGTACAATTCCCGCAACAACCCAGCGCTTCACTTTTCGACCGCCAGGCGCTCTGATTTTCAACCGCTGTTTACACCGGACAGCTAATCTCCTGAAGATGCATCATCCTCGGTGAGTTGGCCTGCTTCGGAAAGCGCTGAGGTGCGTACCTCAGCAGCAATCGGCGGCTGCCGAAACGGCATCGCCCAGAGACTCCCAACGCCATTTACTGTGCGTATGCCCCCAACGACTAATTCTCCGACGGCCCCGAACTAATCCCACGTCGCTTCGCCGGCCGCTTGTCCGATACCCGATAAACACCACCGCGCTCGGCATCGAGACACCGCCCGCTGGGCCACTGACGAAGCTCAGCAAGCGACTCGGCCGCCGAGATAGCCACCGGCACGATGTGCTGGGCCGCTTCGACGAACGTTAAACCGAGCAGCCGCGCGCGCCGACAGCACGAGTGAATCTCGGCACCGGTCCACTCTTCATCGTTTGGTAAGGCTTGTTGTGCGTCGATCTCAAACCTGCGGCGATGAATGGGCCAGATCGCATCTTTCTCGTCGCGACCTGGCAGGTCGACGAAATAGACCGCATCGAACCGCTCGGCACGCGTGAGCTCGGGCGGCAACTGGTTTACCCGGTTGGCAGTCGCCACCACAAACACATCGCTGGTGCGATCAGCAAGCCAGCTTAAGAGCGTGCCGAACATTCGGGTGGCGACACCCCCATCTGAGTGACCACCACCACTCATGCCGGCGAGCCCTTTTTCGATTTCGTCGAGCATCAAGATGCAAGGAGCCATCGCCTCGGCCTGCGCAATCGCCTGGCGAATGTTGGCTTCGCTTTGCCCCACGAGCGATCCCATCAATGCGCCCATATCAAGTCGCAATGTCGGCTGGCCAACTTCATTGCCGAGTGCCTTGCAAAACGCACTCTTGCCACAACCGGGAGGCGAGACCAGTAGCACCCCTTTCGGTCGGGCGATCGACTCTGTGCCAGACTGCTGCAAAACGCGCAGCGAAAACTGCTTGAGTGCCGAGAGCCCGCCGAGCTGGTCGAAGCGCTCCGGGCCGTCGTGCAGTGTAAGCAGCCCCGACTTCCTAAGCTGCTGCCCTTTGACGCGATAGATAGTCCCGGCATCGAGCCGGCCATGGCGAACGAGCGACAAGCTAAAAGCCCCTTCGGCTTCCATTCGAGTCAGCCCGGCGGCCGCATCGAGAATCCGCTGCAGCTGGAGTTCATCCGCCGGAAACTCACCCGGTTCGGTGGCTGTTTCGCCGGCAATCGCCCTCAGTTGTTCCCGATCGGGCAGCTTATGCTCGATTACTACGAACCGCTTTTCGAGTTCGCGTGGCAACTCGACCACTGGTGCGAGGATCACCAAGAACGTTCGCTGCTGTTTACCACGCTCGATCTGCGCGGCCACGGCTTGTACGATCTCGGCGGAGCCCAGAAAGCGATGGAAGTTCGTGAGCGCCAAAAGCGATGTATTGCCGGTCATCTGCCGAGCGACCTGTAGCGCAGCGAGCGGATCGCTTTCGCTGTTGCCTCCGGCGGTGCCGAGTCCGTTGTGGATATCCCAGGTCGCCAGTTCCCAGTCTTGCTCGCGGCACAAATCGGCCAGCTCGCGAAGTGCTTCTTCGGGTTCAAACGTCTCGACCCAGATGCCCGCGAAACAGGCGCGGACATACTCGGCTAGTTCTTCACTTAACTTCATGCGTTCTCCTTTCTTTAGTGTTCAGCCGTGTCACTGAGTGGTGTTCTGCTGCTCGGTTTGATTCTTGGCGGCTTGGTAGAACTCACTCGTGAGCCGCTCGCTCGACTTCGTGCCGAGTGCTTGCTCAAGGCGTTTCGTCGCCTCGCGGCAACTTTCGCCTGTGAAGCCTGCGGTTTCGATACGGGTTTCGCCAGCGGGCGAGACAATGACTCTGATGGTCGGTTTCAAGCGGCACCTCCGGCATTGATGGTGACTTCGATCTCGCCTGTGGCCAGTTGTCGTTCGTACGCCTGGTAGCCTTGCCGCCTCGCTTCGAGCTTGGTTTTCTCGACGGCGTAGGCTTGCAGCCACTCGTCGAGCCGTTGTTGCTGGCCCCAGCGACCGCCGTAGTTGTCAAAGTGGAGCTGCCCCAATTCGGTTTGGCAGACGAGTGGATACTGCCAGTCGTTGAGCCAGACGGCGAGACCCTCGGCATGGGTCGCAAACAATTCGTGGCGACCAGCGATTGGCGCAGGCAACTTG
>JBGSRO010000150.1:0-3102 GCA_041737535.1 Pirellulales bacterium
TAAGGCGGGTGATGCCAAAACGCGATCAACCAATCCGAGTCGTTTTCCTCCAAGTCGGCTACTAACCAACGCGCCATGGCGCCATCGGGAGAGCGGTCTAAGTCGTGTGAGTCCAAACAAATGAAGTGCGCACGCCCCAAGTCAAACGCGTAGTAAGCCTCGGTTCCGGAGGCTAGCCCGCCGGCCTCGGCTGCGGTTGGCAGGACGTAGGCGTCGTAGTACGGGCCGAATTGCGAAACGCCGCGGGACGTGTGTCCTTCATGGTTGCCCATCGCCGGCCAGCAGACGGTGTTGCGGAGGGTAGGCTGGTAGATGTCGAAGAAAAACCTCTGGAACTCGACATCTGCTCCGTCGCCGTAAGCCATGTCGCCCACGTGGATGAAGGCGTCGGGGGCTCTGCCTGTCTTCACGGCGAAATCCCGCATCGCTTCGTGCACCCGCTTCTGGTCGGCGCTGCCATTGCCCGAGTCTCCCACCACCCACAGCCTCAAGTCAGCAGGTGTTGTCGAAACGGGCGCGGTTGTGAAGACGTGCTCATCGTCACCGCCCGCGATGCGTCGGTCTCCGTCGTAGATAGCGTACCAGTACTTCGTCGCCGGCTCCAATTCCGAGAGCTTTGCCTCGTACTGCCAGGTGCCGGGAGGAGTTGAAGGGTTGCGGTCCCACAACTTGCGGTCACCGGCGTGCGCTTGCGGCTCGTCGTAGAGAACCGGGATCGACCCGTAGGGCGCGTCGCTAGCGGCCGCGACATCGGCCGAGACACGCGTCGTCATCTGGTCAGCCGAGTTGTGCTGTTTGAGGTCTTGCAGAGAGGTTCCGAAACGGACCACTGGCTCAATGGCGCCAGCGGTTCGCCAAACAACTACTACCGAATGTGGCGTCAAGAGTTGCAAGTAGGGCCCGCGGGTGGCTTCCTGGGCAAACGAGATGCCCCCGCAGGCCAAGGCGGCTAGCAGCAACAGCTTCGCGGTGAGTGAGTGGTTCATTCGTAGCGGACCCAAGAGGTCTTTGCTGAGGATCGCCTGCGTACAAAACATCTGACGCGCGAAGTCTGCCAGAGATACTTTCACACGTAAAGCATCTTTCAGTTGCAAAGGACGTAACTCTAACGAAGTGGTCTCGTAGGCCTGTGATTCTTAACGGTGACTTCACACGCCATAACATTTGTCTTTCAGCGCAGTTGGCGCAGCGATTCCTCGATTGGCGCCCATCTGCAGAGTTACTACTTCAAGGCGATTGTGCAGATCAGTTTAAGTGTCCGTGAATGTTAGCGGTGAACGCTAGCCATCGGTGGGTTCCCATGTACAACACCCGGACAACAAATGGCGTGACTAGCGCCGCATCACACATCCGCGGCATGAGTCGCGGTTGACGGCCCACCCTGCGAAAGACATCCATCAAGAAGGAGTTTGCCGTGATTCGAAGACTGGCTTTGATTGCGATCGGTTGTTCAGCGACCTCGGCCGTCTACGGCCAGGCGGTTACGTTCCGTGACGGCGTTTCGGTGCTGCCCGGTGGCGGCATTTATGACGGGACAATTGACACTGAGTTCCGCGCCGCCAACCCGACCACCGAACAAGGCGCCAACGAAGGCGTCTCGATCGACGACTTCGACGGCGGCTTCCAGACGCAGGCCGCTATGCGTTTCGAGAACCTCTTGGTAAGCCAAGGCGGACTCGTGCCCGATCAAGTCGCTACCGGACAGTTTGAGTTGGTCTTCGCTGAGCTCACCGTCTGGGTGACAAGTAACACCGACTCTGCCGCTACCATTAACTTCAACCGCATCGTCGGACCGGACTCGACTTCCGGCGACTTCTGGCAAGAGGACGACACCTGGGCATCGCTTGGCGGAGACTTGATCCCTGACCAAGGCGGTCTCCTCGATGGGGACCCGATTTTGGAGAACGGCATCGAAGCCGCTGTTTCGCCAGACTTTATCGTTCGGGCTCCACTTGAGGACGCTTTCTTCAATACAACGACGACGTCTAACGGTGTTCTCACTCAACGGCTGGCCGCTGGGTTGCCGACGCAAGACGCGATTGACCAGTCTTTCTTTCGCTTCGACGCGACGTCAGCCGTCAACGATTGGCTCGTCAACGGAACGCCCAATTTCGGCTGGTCCATCAACAACAACACCGGCAACGGGTGGGACTTTCGCACCAGCGACTTCAATAACGGTGTGAACGGCACGGTCACTGTGAACGGCGAATTGGTCGACGCCAAACTGTTCCGTCCGGGTCTGACGGTCATCTTCGCAAGCCCCGGTGGTCGTGGCGACCTCGACTTCGACGGCGATGTCGATCTCAACGACTATCAACTTCTGCTGGACAACCTCGCCATCGAGCTCGACGGTCCCATCGCCACCGGTTCGACCGGCGACCTTGACTTCAATCGTGCCGTTGACCTCAACGACTTCGCGATCTTCAAGAACGAGTACGACATCGCCAACGGCTCAGGCGCTTTCGCTTACGCAATGGCGGCCATTGTCCCCGAGCCGACCTCGCTGGTTCTGCTTTCCTGCTGTGGCTTGATGGGCAGCGCTCGGCGTCGTCGCTGAGCCTCGACCGCTGAACACGCGGCCGAAGGATGCTTCTGTTACGTACCTGACCGAAGCCAGCAATCACCCAAGATAAGCCACAGGATTTCACACCATGCGTACTTGCGTCTCAACGGCGCTAGCGGCCTGGGCCGTTATCGCCTCAGCAATCAGTCCCGCCAGCGCGGACGAGGACTTCTCGATCGTCGTCAATCCTCGCACCGGCGCGGCTTCGCTACGAAATGATTCGAGCGGGCCGATCAATCTCGACGGATACTTACTCAAGGCCGGATCGAACGTCTTCAGCCCAACGGCATGGAACAGCCTCGACGAGCAAGGAGTGCCCGGATGGTTCGATGGTCCCGCAGCGCCGAATCGCCTCGGCGACACCAATTTGCTGGGTTCCACGTCGATCCAACCCGGCGCCTCGCTCCCAATCGGTTCTCCCTACACTCCGTTCGTCCCGACGACGATCGGTCAAGCCGAGCCAACTTTCGACTTCACCTACAGTGTCCCCGGCCTCGGGGCCTTCACGGGAGATGTCGAGTTCAGCGTCCGCAACACCG
>JBGSRO010000179.1:0-5685 GCA_041737535.1 Pirellulales bacterium
GCAAGCCGCTCGAGCACTTCGAGCGCGGCCGGGGTGCGGAGTGTCACTTCGGCAATCGGCAGCCCGCCTTCGACGAGTGCCGCGCCGAGCACATCGGCATGTGCTGAGTCGTCGCAGACGATGACCGGCACGATCCGATGCCTGGCTAACACGGCGAGCGAATCGTTGTTGTGGGGGTCTACCGTTGGCATTGAATCATCGTAGCACACGCTTTTTGCCTATGCGAGTTCTCAAATCACCGCGTCACGAATTGCCGAGTGCCATGTCAAACCTGAATTGGCGAGTGCCACTGCTGCTTTGCCAGCAGTGCCGAGCAGCTACCAGGTGCCCACTGCCGGATAAGCCCGACAGTGGCACCCAGCCGAAACAAAGGCTTTCGCTGATTGATGGATCGATGTGTCGCACCGCAAAAGGAAAGCGATAAAACGGGAGTTATGATTGTTCGCCCAAGCGTAACTTAGCGCCCCGGTAATAAGACTCTTTCGCCGCCGAGTAACGACTGGAGAGTTGCGGAAGTTCGCCTTCGTGCCCGAGCACGATGACCGCGTCACCACAGGCGAGGGCGAATTCGCCGGGGGGGTCGATGACGATTTCGCCATTCGGGTGCCGCACCGCGACGATCAGAAAACTGCGGTTCCCTTTGAGTTCGATGTCGCTCAGTTTGTGGCCGTCGAGGGGCGAGCCCGTGGCGACTTTGAGTTCATCGAGTTTTAGCCCCACCGAATTGAGTTCGTGTTGCAAATTGTCGTTCGACTCGGGCGAAGCCAAAATCTGTTCGGCACCCGGGCGGGTGATGAGCTGGGCCATCCGCTGGCCGCCGATGACAGCGGGGAGCACAACCTTGTTCGCGCCGCTGCGAATCAGCTTCCGCTCGGTCGAAGGATTCTCGGCACGGGCGATGATCTCGACATCGGGGTTCAGCTCGCGGGCCGTGAGCGTGATAAACACGTTGGCCGAGTCGTCGGGCAGCACAGTCGCCAGCACTCGCGCGCGGGCGATGCCCGCCTGTTCGAGCACCACTTCCTCAACGGCGTTCCCTTCGACCACCAACATGCCGGCGGCTTCGGCTTCGCTGATTTTGTCTTTGTCTTGGTCGACGACCACGAACGGTGTCTTGGTACGCACGAGTTCGGCAGCCAAGATTCGCCCGGCGCGTCCGAAGCCACAGAGGATCGTGTGACCCGAGAGTTTTTCGATCCCCAATGTCATGCGCCGACGATTAATTGCCTTGTTGAGTTCGCCTTCCATTACCATTTGAACAAACCCTCCCGCGATGTAAATGACACACCCATAGCTGACAACGATCAGCATCATAGTAACTGTGCGGAGTAGCGTCGTGTCGATCGGTCTGACTTCGCCATAGCCAACGCCAAAGATCGTAATCACGACCATATAAACGGCATCGGCAAATGGCCACCCATGCGCAACATAAACGCTCGCCACCACCGCGCAGGTGGTGATAAAGAAGACGAGCGTCATCAACAGACGTTGAAGCGGAACCTGCAAGTGACTGGACCGATGGCTCGAGTGTCGCCTGACATGCCGGCCGCATCATAACCGAGATCGCGGCTGCTGTCCGCTATTTTCAACGGCCCATGGGGTAAAGGTTTTGACGGTTTTGATCGTTTTCAGCGCGAAATCGCAATATCTTTCCACGCGTTCAAAACCTTTGCAAACAAGCTCTGGTAGCCGAAGTGGCAACACTTCGGGGCCCATTCGTAGCCGAAGTGGCAACACTTCGGGGCCTCACTCGTTAGCTTCCGAACTCTTGCGAGTCCGGCTACCAAGTTTCGCCCATTCGTAGCCGAAGTGGCAACACTTCGGAGCCTCACTCGTTGGCTTCCGAACTCTTGCGAGTCCGGCTACCAAACTTTGCCCATTCGTAGCCGAAGTGGCAACACTTCGGTGCCCCACTCGTTGGCGTCCGAACTCTTGCGAGTCCGGCTACCAAGTTTCGCCCATTCGTAGCCGAAGTGGCAACACTTCGGGGCCTCACTCGTTAGCTTCCGAACTCTTGCGAATCCGGCTACGGAGTTTTGTCGTTTTGTCGCTTTTCTCGAAAAAACGATTTCATGCGACAAAATAGCTCGCATTCTGTCGCTTCGCAGTCCAGCAAACCGCTTGTTTTCGTGGGCGAATCGCCCGCGTCAGGCGACAAAATGAACCCCATTCTGTCGGCCCTTTTTCACGAAAAGCGCCAAAATGAAAACTCCTTGTTTTTATGAGACTTCGGAACGACCCGCCGGGTGCCACTGTCTGGCTGGGTGCCATGCTTGCATCGCGCTAGCAGGGCAAGCATGATTCTGGTCTCCCTCGCCGGGTGCCACTGCTGGCTTGCCCAGCAGTGCTTTGGGTGCCACTTTCCGGTTTGTCCAGCGCAGCACATCAACCACATTTTTCAGCATGCCCTTTCTACCACACCGCGCGGCCGATTTCGACAACGATTTTTGGCCGGGGTGACCATGAAACGAAGGGCGTTGTTTGTGAGTGGAGGGTGCGTGTCACCCAAGATACCTACTCTACTGGATCAAAAAAGTAGAATGTCCCCTTTACCGATTCCCCGTCGGAATCGGACTTATTGCGTCGGAAAGAAGGTGATGTCGTTCAATTGAGAAGTCACCAGCGGTTCCCAATTGACCGTATGGTCCACCATGAAATGGCATCCCGTTATCGCCGGGCAGCAGTATCGTCCCATTATGCACCAACACCGCGACGCCGTCATCCACGACGTAAAAGGTGTGCAGACCTTCGACTTCGAGGTTGTGCGTGTCGCTGACGATCTTCTCTTCGCGGAGCGCGATGACCGTCACGACTTCGACGTGGTTATCGAGCAGTTTGTCGCCGAGTTTTAGATCGACGGCAAACTGCCAGCCGCGTTCGGTGGTCCAGAAAGGGTGCTTGCCGGTGGCGCGATAGTGGGCGTCCGACTCGCCGTCGCCATCTTTGTCGATGTCGACATGAATCAGCCGCTTGGCCGAACGGATCGAGCGCAATCACGGGTCCTTCGTAAGCAGCGAAGTCGACTACGCTCCACGCTGCCCAACCGGCATATCCCCCGTGATGTTACGCTTGGACTTCATGCCAGTGGCCTATTTGATCTAAGAACTCTTTGTCGCTGCAAGCCAACGACCGCAAAGTGGCAATCGTAACCGCATGACAGAGACCCGTTGCCGAATTTTTTAGCAGATGCCCCCTGCAGTGTGTTACTGTCACCGATATCCCGCCAGAAACACCGGCGTAGCGCATTGCAATGCGAATTCCGGATATGCATAACACCCTCACGTACTCTAACGCGAGTGTCTGACCAGAGGTAACTTCAATCAACGCATTAGGTGCCAAAGTGCAACTAAGTTTGCGTTCGTGAACCAAAGCCGCGCAAAGTGATACGGTGATGAAATTATCATAATCTGCGAGCGATACTGTTGTGTTCATCGAGATTAGCCCATGTTGACTGCGCTCGAATCCTTACCAGGAAGATTAAAAGGGGACATTCTACTTTTACCGCCGCTTCGGTCGGCCCCGCGGTCGGAGGCTCGATTCCAGCCCTAGCGTTCGCGCTGTTTCCCGCTGCCAATCGTCGTTGCCGAAGGGGGTGCCGCGTGAGACGCTGTTGCGTAGCGCCGCGAGTTCCGCGTCGGTCTCGATGCCATTCACGTAGTTTGTCCAGCCGCGAAACTTTGCGAGCGGTCCTGCTGCCAGCAGTCCCGGTGGTGCTGACCGCGAGGTCGGTTTCAGGCTCGACCACTCCCAGTCCTGGCTACGCCGCACCAAACCGGCACGTAGCGGATTGCGTTCAATGTTCCCACCTCGGCGTTGAATCTCAGTCAGTTACGTATGCAGCCACAACCGTTTCGGAGTCGTCAAAACAGATTACTAGAGAATTTGAATAGGACGGAAACTGAAAGCTCGACAGGTTGCCGATATTGAATTTGAAGAATCGGCTGATAGTTACACCCGATCCATCAGCCATACGCAGCCGCATTCTTGCTAAAGACCCCTGATCTCGCCAGTCGAAGTCGGGTTCACCGAGAAGTTCTTCTACCTTACTGGCAGTAAGTCCAGCTAGAGGCGGCGGAGGTTCAATTGCTCCATGTGTTGTGAGAAAAGGAATAGATCCTTCACATTGCAACAGGTCTATCAGCATTCTGCCTCTTCTTGCAGAGTCGGCGATTTTCCATTGTGACTCTGAGAAACTTGATGACCCAGTAGATATCGCAAACCATGCGACAATGACGATTCCAAGCACCACTCCACAAGCAGCGATGACGTAGATGGCCGGTATAAGCCAAGTTTTTTTTGTCACCGTACCTTCTCGCAGCGATGAATAATTCATCTCTTTAATGCTGGCGGCAATTCGTGCCACACTCCTCCAATTGGATTCGGATCTGATGGAGATATTTGGCCTTGCTGGGGGATTAAAAGGGGGGATTAAAAGGGGGGATTAAAAGGAGACATTCTACTTTTACTGCCGCCTCGGTCGGCCGCGTGGGCGGAGGCTCGATTCCAGCCCTAGCGTTCGTGCTGTTTTCCGCTGCCAGTCGTCGTTGCCGAAGGGGGTGCCGCGCGCAGCGCTGTTGCGTAGCGCCGCGAGTTCCGCGTCGGTCTCGATGCCATTCACGTAATTCGTCCAGCCGCGAAACTTTGCGAGCGGTCCTGCTGCCAGCAGTCCCGGTGGTGCTGACCGCGAGGTCGGTTTCAGGCTCGACCACTCCCAGTCCTGGCTACGCTGCACCAAACCGGCACGCAGCGGATTGCGTTCAATATACCGCAGCACCGTCCAGTAGTGCTCGTCGTCTTCGACCGGGAAGGCCTTGAACCGACCCTGCCAGACGTGGCCGCTCGATTGGTAGTGGCGGTGATACCGGCGGACATGCGACGTCAGCAGCCATTGCATCCAGCGGCTCAGGTCGCCATCGTCGTGGGGCCAGAGCAGCAGGTGGAAATGGTTAGTCATCAGGCAATAGCTGGTGACTCGCAGCGGAAGTCGCTCGCACGCCTCGAGCATGAGGGCGACGAAAGCCGCGAAGTCGTCGTCTTTGTGAAACACATCGGCCCGAGCGTTGCCCCGGTTGAGGACGTGGTAGAGGTAACCACCTTGCGAGGCTCGTGAAGTTCTGGGCATTCGGGTGAGTCTACCCGCGAGCGGGTTGGCGGTAAAGTAGAATGTCCCCTTTTCTTCCTTTTCTTCTCTCCGCTCGCCAGGGCCCGGATAAATCGCCCGTCAACGGCGGTGGTTGTCAGCGACCGAAGCGCCGGCGGGCGAGCAGGGTCAGGCCGCCCACCGCCAGCAACGCGGCGGTCGCGGGCTCGGGGATGGTGGTGACGGAGGTGACAAAGACGCCGGAGGTGCCGTCGCTGAACCGGGCAAGGAACGCGAGCTCGCCGGCGTCGTTGAAGGAGGTCCTTCCACTGAGACCGCGGTCGAGGGAGAGGGTGCGGATGGTGCGGAACTCTTCGGTAATCGGGTCGTCGTCGACGTCGAAGAGGTTGCCTTCGCGGGCGATCAGTGTGAGCAGCCCGTCGGGGTCGGTGGCCCAGATGCCCCTGTCGTTGGAACCGTTGACGCCCGAGCCGGTGAGGAACGCGGAGAACGCGATCTGCCCGGCCCCGTTGAGCACGAGGGTTTCGAAGGGGTCGTTGACGATGAGACTGCCGTAGTTCACGCCCGGGCCGGTGCCGGGGGCG
>JBGSRO010000198.1:0-24592 GCA_041737535.1 Pirellulales bacterium
TTGGTAATTCGCGGGCCAGGAATTTCAAGCGAGAGCGGCTGATCGGACTCGAACCGACGACAGTCACGTTGGCAACGTGACGCTCTACCAACTGAGCTACAGCCGCGTTTTGGACTGAGGAATGCCCCGAGTCGTCGCCTCATTATAGAACGACCGGCGAAGCGTGCAATAGGTTCGGCCGACCTCGATTTAGCCAATTCTTTCTGCCTGGTGGGGGTTGAGGGCTGCTGGATGCTTTGGGCGTTTTGCCGGTTTTGCTAGCGGAAGTCGTTCCTCACACCCGCGTAGTCTCATTTGCAACGTTTCGTTAGACTCAAAGGGCGTGCGCGGCGTTTGCCGAAAACCGAGACGCGCACAAACGGCATTACCGCCCCGGTGAAAGAACGACTCGAGACAAGGATTGGTTGCCATGACGACTCGCACCCTACTGTTGACTGCCGCTGTGTGCATTGCTGGATTGTCGGCGCAAGCTCAAGGTACGACCGGTTACGGCAGCAGCGCTTTCGGCGGCATGACTCCACAGCCAACCGGCGGAGTGACCGCCGGCGCGCCAACTGGCCTGGAGCAAGGCTTCGCCGACTTCGCCAATGGCGTGAACGCCGCGCCACAACAAGCGACCAGCAATGTGGGAACAGCGGTCGACAGCCTAGGTCGCGCCATTGTTCGCCCATTCGAGAATGTTGGGCAGACGATCTCTGACATCGCCCATGGCCCAGAAAATCGCGGTGCGACCACCCCCGGACAACCGTTGCGAAATTTGGTCGAGGGCACCGGCCGCGAACTGCAAAACACGGGCGAGGCGTTTCGCGATTCGTTTGGCCGCACCGGCGAAAACATTCGCAATGCGTTGGGAGTCTCTTCCCAAGAAACCAGCCCCCAAAATGATCCGCTCCGTCAACCCGCTCCCGGCTGGAACGGTCAAACAACGGCCATCTCGAACCCTGGTTCGTGGGGCACAACCGCCGATCCGCTCGCGAGCCCTCCGCCAAGCATGCAGCAGGCGGGCATCACTGCTGGTGATGCCAATGCGGCGCGCTCGGTGCTCGTGAATCCCAATACGCAACCTACCGATACTCGGCCAACTTGGTCTAACGCGGCACCGCCTAACGCAGCACCAACAAATGCAACAACTGCGGCGAACAATAACCAGTTCGCGCCCCCACCCCTTCAAAATCCGCCACAACAACAGCAACAACAACCGACCGGCAATTCTCAGTATTTTGACCGCCTCGTCGATCGAGGCCCGGCACTGGGTAACCCCGCCTCTGGTAATTTGGCAACGGGTGCGATCGACAACTGGGGTAACCCCGCGGCCGGCCGGTCGCTTTCGCCGATTCCGGGAGCCGAGACCCCCTGGGGCGTCTCGCAGCCCGTGATGACGACCGCCGATACCTGGAGCGACCCGTTGCGGACAACGTTCCCAACGCAGCCTTTGGGTACATCGGGGCCAGCGATGCCGAGACTCGAAATTCCGTCGAGTACGACAACGCCCACAATGATGGTCAGCGACCGGGGTAACCTCGGCAGCGGCACAAACGCCGACGCGATGAATCTGCTAGCACCACAAAACGGTAATCGCACACCGACCGAGAACACCAATCCGCAAACAGTCAACTCGGGGTTCCTGAGCGACGGCAATCTCGGCTGGACCGCTGTCTGGTTCGTGCTGTTCGCCGGCACGCTCACAGCCAACCTCTACCAATGGTTTAGCATTTTGGATCTCCGCAACAAGTATCGCGGCGCACTGAGGCGGAGCTCACCGTCGCTCGCGCGGTGAACGCTATCCCAACTGCAACAGCCCGCCATACTTCCGGTCGCGGCGGGCATAGTCGTGAATCGCTTCGTGCAGCGTCGCAATCGAGAATTCGGGCCAACACAAGTCGGTCACCCAAATCTCGGCATAGCTAATCTGCCAAAGCAGAAAATTGCTCACCCGCATCTCCCCCGCCGTGCGAACCAAGAGGTCGGGGTCGGCAAGGCCCGCTGTGTAGAGATGGTCGCTAATCGATCGCTCGTCGATGGCCGCTGGGCTTAATTCGCCCGCTTGCACACGCTCGGCAATGGCGCGTACGGCGTCAACCAACTCGCCCCGCCCGCCATAGTTGATCGCCAGGTTGAGCCACATGCCGGTGTTGCTGCCGCTCATGTCAACGGTCGTATCGAGTTCATACAACACTTCGGCTGGAATCGAAGTGCGTCGCCCCAACATCCGCACGCGGAGATTATTTTGCATGATCGTCGACCGCTCTTCGATCAGATACTGCTGTAGCAGTCGCATCAAAAAGTCGAGCTCATCCTGTGGCCGCTTCCAGTTCTCGCTCGACAGGCAATAGAGCGTGAGTTGCTCGAGCCCGAGCCGCGAACACTCTTCGGTAATTGTCCGGACGGTTTCGACTCCGCGCTGGTGCCCGATGGCTCGCACGAGTCCTTGCCGCTCGGCCCAACGGCCGTTGCCATCCATGATGATGGCGATGTGCCGCGGTCGTCGGTCGGTAGGGACGCGATCGAGTTGGGCCGGTTTTTCGGTTGTCATGGCACAACAAGAAAGGTGAGTTCACTCGCAGTGCCCTTTATTCTAACACGCAAACTCCGTTACTCCGAGTCACCCATTTCGGCCACGCAGCGCGTGCGATTGGCGAGTACCTTGCGAGCAAGGGGGCCAGTCGTAGACAATAGGGGATTGTGCCCGAGAACGCCGCCCAAAACTTAGATAGCCGAGGCTGATGCCATGAAATGTCCACGTGACGGTGTCGAACTCGCGACTGTACTGGCCGGAGGAGTCGAGATCGACAAGTGCCACCACTGCGACGGACTGTGGTTCGATCCGGGTGAGCTCGAAAAAGTGCGCGACATGGAACTCACCGACCTCGAAGAGCAACTCGAAAGCCGGTATGGTAATCCCGACGTACTGCCGGGCGAGGTCGAGGGCTACATGCGCTGCCCTCGCTGCGATGGCGGGCGACTCCAACAAGTCACTTACACTTACGAGCGGCAAGTGAAGATCGACCGTTGCGAAAACTGCCTCGGTGTCTGGATCGACGACGGCGAGCTCAATGCGATTGTCGGCGAAAAGAAGCAACTCGACGACGCTGTGAGCCAAAGCCACCTGCGCGCGTTCCTTCGCGCCGTGCGTCGCATCATGAAGTGACGAGCGTCGCCGTATTTCCCGGTTACCGATAAATTTTTTGGGGACGCCACCGGCTGAGCCGGTGGCGTCCCCTTTTGCTTGTTCGACGCTCCGCTCGGTGAGCGTGCCGCTTAAGCCACAGCCAGCGACTTAACCGGTTGCCGTTTGGTGAATCTCGCAACGAAACCGGCGTAGTCTTCTGGCGTGTCGATACCTCGTGAGCCCTTCGCGATGATACCAACCCTTATCGTCCGCGCTCGTTCGAGGACGCGAAGTTGCTCGAGCATCTCGAGCCGCTCGAGACGCGACGGTTGCCAGCTTGCCATTTCGAGTAAGAACTCGCGGCGATAAGCGTAGATGCCCAGGTGCTGGTGGCAGAGACTACCAATGTCCATCGGCAGGCTCTTTGGATCGCGAATAAACGGAATCCGACTGCGGCTGAAGTACAACGCGTTCCCTTGTTCGTCGCACACAACTTTCACACAACCTGGATCGCCAATCGCCGCTTCGTCGGTAAGCGGAGTCGCCAGCGTCGCCATTGGTAGTGTCGGATCAGCGGCAAGCAATTTAATCACTTCGTCGACAGCACACGGATTGATCTCGGGTTCATCGCCTTGCAAGTTGACCACGAGCTTCGCATTGGGAAGCCCGCGGACGACTTCGGCGACCCGGTCGGTGCCGCTGTTGCAGTGCGGGTCGGTCATCACGGCACGACCACCAAACGCCCGCACTTCGTCGGCGATCATGCGGTGGTCGGTCGCGACAATCACCTCGGTCGGCAGCTTCGCTTCGCAAGCGGCCCGGTAAGTGTGTTCGATGAGTGTCATGCCCGTCTCACGCAACATCATTTTGTGAGGCAGACGAGTCGAGCCCAAACGGGCGGGAATCACAACGTAACAGCCGGGAAGGGCCAGAGATTTCTTGGCGGGCATGGCGGGGTCAATCCATTGAATCGGGTGGGAAGGTGGGCACGACATCCTTGAGTGCCGTCCTTGATTGATAACCAAAATGCCGCTGTAAGCAAAGTCCATTGTGGCGAAAATTTCGTCGAACTCCTGCGCCTTCGGCCCATGGTCAGACGGGCTGGCGTGCGCGGAAGCTTGACCGTGAGCCGAAAGCGCAGGCGAACGACAACCGACATTCGCGAATCCACCTAGCCACGCTAGCGGCGTGCGCCATAAGATTCGTGAAGAAATGTGATTCGTTAACTGTGCTCACGGAACGCTAGCATGTGTGGAATTGTCGGATACATCGGCCCTAAACAAGCGGCCGGATTCTTGCTCGAAGGTCTGCGAAGGCTCGAATACCGGGGCTACGACAGCTCGGGCATCGTCACGCTCGATGAGGGACAGTTGAGCGTCACCAAGAGCGCCGGTCGTATTGACGAGCTGGCGAAGAAACTCCGCCACACGCCCGCCCGCGGAACTGTCGGCATTGGGCACACCCGCTGGGCGACGCATGGCCCGGCAACCGACGACAACGCTCACCCTCACATCGGCGGCAACCACGTGCTCGCCCTCGTCCACAACGGTGTGATCGAGAACTACCGCCAAATCAAAGAGAAGCTGCTCACGCTCGGCTACACGTGCCGCACCGCAACCGACAGCGAAGTGGTTGCGCATCTCATCGCTTACGAACTCGACAAAGCGACTCGCGCTTGTACTCAAGGTGAAATAATCGATCGCTACGCGCCGCTCATCGCCGCCGTGCAGGCGGCCGTGTCGCAGTTGCGTGGAACCTATGGCCTGGGTGTCGTCTTCCGCGATTGGCCCGAAGCGATCGTTGCCGCCCGGCTCGGCAGTCCCTTGGTCATTGGCATCGGCAACGGCGAACACTTTCTCGCCAGCGACCATTCGCCGTTCGCGGGCCACACCGAGCGGATCGTTTATTTGGCCGACCACGAACTCGCGGTCATCACGGTTGACTCGGTCCGCGTCGTCGACCGCGACGCGTCCGACGTCATACAGGACATTAGGCTCATCGAGAGCGATAAGGCCCAAGTCGAACTCGACGGTTACCCCCATTACATGCTCAAAGAAATCTTCGAGCAACCCGAATCGATTCGCAACGCGATGCGTGGTCGGCTCGACCGCGATTCGGCGACCGCCAAGTTTGGCGGACTTAATCTCAACCCGCAGCAGCTCCGCAGTTTCGACCGCTTTGTGCTCACCGCCTGTGGCACCAGTTGGCACGCGGCCCTCGTGGGAGAATACCTGCTCGAAGCGTTCGCGCGGATTCCGGTCGAGGTCGAGTACGCGAGCGAATTGCGCTATCGCAACCCGCCGCTGACGCCCGACACGCTATTGTTCGCGATTACCCAGAGTGGCGAGACGATCGACACGCTCGCCGCGATGCGCGAGATGAAGCGCAAGGGACACACGACACTCGCCATCTGTAACGTCGTCGGCAGCAGCATTGCCCGCGAGTCCGACGGTGGAGTCTATCTGCATGCCGGGCCGGAGATTGGGGTGGCTTCGACAAAGGCCTTCACCTCACAGTGTGTCGTCCTCGCGATGCTGTCGCTCTACTTTGGGCGATTGCACCACTTAAGCTATGAAGCGGGACTTCGAATCATCGACGAGCTCGAAACGCTGCCCGGTCTGGTCGAGCAAGCGCTCACGACTAACAGCGATGTCCGCCGCATCGCAGGCAAATATTCGGGCTGCGACAACTTTCTGTATCTCGGTCGGCAATACAATTTTCCGACTGCGCTCGAAGGAGCGCTGAAGCTCAAGGAAATCAGCTACATTCATGCCGAGGGCTACCCGGCAGCCGAAATGAAACACGGACCAATCGCCTTAGTCGACGAACAGACACCGAGTGTGTTCATCGTGCCACAGGGGGGGGTCTACGACAAAGTGATCTCGAATATGCAGGAGATTAAAGCGCGTGGCGGACCGGTCATCGCGATCATCAACGACGACGACAACGACGCCGCCGACCTCGCCGACGATGTGATTCACGTCCCCGTGGCGGCCGACTTCTTGCAACCGATCGTCACCAGCATTCCGCTACAACTGTTGGCCTATCACATCGCCGTACTGAGGGGGTGTGATGTTGACAAGCCTCGGAATTTGGCAAAGAGCGTGACGGTTGAGTGATCGACCGACTCCGCGACGTGTTGTATCGAACAGTTTACGCCGCGCCCAACTGTCGCCCTTGCCTTGCCAGTTCGATCCACTGCTCGACGCGATCGATGCCCGGCGGGTCGGCCTCGCGGAGCACTCGCTGGCCAGCCGACGAGGCGGCAAAGGCTTTTACGAACTCATTAAGCTCGCCCGCATTGGCCGAGGCCACCGCTTCAGGGGTCGTGAAACCACAGCCGACTAAGAGCTGGGTGTCGAGCGCTTTGAGATTCGGAATCCGGCATGCAAGCTGGGCCTGGTGCTGCCAAGCGACGAGAACCTCGGCCGTGATGTGCCGTGTTTCAAGTTTTTCGGCCACTAGCGCCGGGTCACAGTCGAGAAAATCGCGCACGGTGCGAATGTTGGCCTTGGCGAGACGATTGGCTGACTTAGGGCCGATGCTGGGGGCATCGACAATCGGACTCGACAGATTCAAGTTAAACTTTAACGTCGGCTTTGGCGTTGATGGTGCCGCCGCTGAACGGGCCACTCGACTACGTCCGGTCGTCGACTTTCGCGGCGGCTGAACTGTGGTGCGGCTGCTTTGATTACTGAGTCGATTGAGCCAACTCTGACGCTGGCCACGTCGCCGGTTCCACGATTGCCATGCCGGTTGCTCGGCGCGCCAAGCGAGGCTCGCCAGCGCCGCATTTCGCCAGCGATTGGCCGAGTCGCGGGAATAACGATATCCGCGCCGCGCGAAACGACCGCCCCGTTCGCTTTGCAAGAAATCGCTGAGGCGATGATGCAGTTCGGCGGTGTCGATGTCGGCCAATTCGTCGGCCGACGAGATGCCAGCCGCGACTAACAGGTCGGCGTCGATCAAGTCGATTTGCGGTACGAAACAGAGCAAACCTAAGTGCTGTTGCCACAGTGCGACAACTGAGGGCGTGATGCCGTCCCGACCAAGACGCTCAGCCGTCCGCTCGCAGTCGGCTTCGAGCAGTTGCTCGACCGTATGGATGCCGATCGCTGCGAACGTCGCCCGAGTTGCCGTGCCAAAGACGGGGAATCTTTCGATGTCGTCGCCTATCAGCAGGCGAGGTTCGTCGTCGGCCGAGACGATCGCCGGGCGAAATTCGTTTTGCGTGACGGCCGATCGGAGAGCCGGTTCGCGTGTTGCGCGCACAGCAACATCTGGCTGTGTGGCGTGCCATTCGAGTGGCACCGCCCCCAGTTGCCGCCAGCGATCGAGTGCTGCGGTCCGTTCGCTGACGATACACAGTTGATGCCCCGAGAGTGCGAAGTCGTGTAACACGACCGCCACCACGGCGCTTTGTAAGTCTGAGAGTCCGTGGCATGGGTTGGCAATCACCGCCGGTAGTTCCATCCCCCACGCCGCAAGTGTCGAAATGCTGGCGAGTTGCAAACTCAGCGCAACGAGTTGCTGATCCGAAGCATCGAGTGCCGTCCGCAGCATCACTTGGCCACGATAATCGGTGACTTCGGCATCGCGGCCACCCTGAATTAGTCGCAATTCACGGAGTCGCCCATCGGTCAGTTTCGAGAGCAACTCCGAAGCCCGCCAGCGGGGACGCCCCCCGTGCGACTCGACGCGACTCGTCGATGATGCCACGGTGTCGATAGCATGGGTCACCTCATCGAGCTCGCGACGCAATCTCGCCAGCTCGTCGCGGCCGAGCAACTCGCTCCGCTCGCGCTCAAAATCGCGGCAACGGCGTTCGAGTTCGGCGAGCCGAGCTTCGCAGTCGGCGAGTTCGGCTCTCAATGACTCGACACGGTGTTGCAGTTCCACGCGGCGCGCGCCAGCTTCGCTTGACAACTCGGTCGACGGAGTGAGCGATGTTCGCAGCCGCGATCGCCTGAGCAGTTCTTGCCGGCGAGCGAGCAGAAAGTCGATTTGACCGCGCAACTCGTGCTGTGATCGGGCCACATGGTCGGCTTCGCCTGCGAGGTGGCGAATCCGTGTGCCGGTCTCGTATTGTTCGACGAGCGTCGTCAGAGAAGCGATCTGCTCGGTGAGCGTCGCCACGAGCGGATGCAGCCGGGCATGAGCATCGCCACACAAGCAAAGATTGGCTTTCGCCGACGGCGCGAAGCGAGCGATTTCGCTGTCGAGATCACGCAGCAGTCGCTCGGCAACAGCGATGCAGCCGCGCTGCTCGGCGAGCGGCAGGGTTGTCGACGACTCATCGGGATGGCGCAGCGAAAGCTCGCTTCGCAGGTGCGCCTCACGTTGTTCGAGCCTGGCCAACGCATGGCGCCAATGTTCGATCTGGTCGTCGATGTCGGCAAGCTGCGGCTCGTTCTCGGTGGCTCGCGCTCGATCGACCGTTTGCGCGACCATGTTCGAAAGCTCGCGATGATGCCACTCGGCATCGACTTCGGCCAGTTCGCTTTCGACCACGGCGAGACGACTCCTCAGCCGTTCGGCTTCGAGCTGCGTTTGGTCTCGATGCGACATCGCCTCACGCCAATGGCCGTCGAGTTCGACGCCGTGTGAACGGGCTTCGGCCAAACGCTGTTCGATCGCCAGCGATAATTGGTCGCGGCGGGTGATCAGCGACTCGCGCGCGCTAGTGGTTCTGGTCGTTGCCCATTCTCCGAGCGCACTCTTGCCGCGCGATTGCTCGAGCCGTCGCAGCTCGCGCGCTAGCTCTTCGCTGAACACCCAAAGCGGGAAACTTGCATCAGCACAATCGAACGCCAACAGCCGCGCGGCAATCGTCGGCGAAATCCCACCGAGCAATCGCTCAATCGTATCGCTACCGGCAGGTGTCGCGTCGATCGCGGCAAGAGTCAACCGGCCAGCAACATCGCCGTGTGGCGCTTCGCGGCGGAGCCGATAGCGACGCGGCCCATCGGCCACGTCGACATGCCCCGACCAGTCGGAGTGGCCGGCACGGCGATAGCCGGCGAGCCTCGCGCCGTAGAGTACGTGGCCCAACAAGTCGGCCGCATGATATCCGGCCGCGTCGTCACCTGTCAAAAGAATGTTTAGTTGCCGTGACAGCGGGCGCGAATGGAACGGGCCGGCTGTCGTGTGAGTATTCGTCGCCTGCTTACCATTCGGTGGCTCGAGGCCAATCGCTTCGACTCGCATGTTCGTAGTCCTTACAGCCGTGCCGGTCGTTGGGGGGGTGCGGGGCGACCGGCGGGGGTGTTATCTTTTGGCGGCTCATCAACTTGGTTCACCGCACAAAAAATAGCGAAACTGAGCCAGTTGAACAACGCCGCTATCGCCGCTATCGCTCTGCCCTGCCCAAACTCCCATGCAATACCACCACGCTTTGGGAATGAGTTTAGCGCTGCTCACGGCCTTCATTTGGGCCGTGGTCACCTATTGGTACCGGGCGGCGGGAGTCGCTATTTCGCCGCTGAGGCTAAATCTTTACAAGGGCCTCATTGCCGGTAGCGTGCTAGCAATTCTGTTCGCTTGGCAAGGCAACCTGTTTCCTGCCCATCCGCCCTCAGTATACGCCTTGCTGCTCTTTGGCGGAGCGATTGGCATCGGAATCGGCGACACGGCTTTCTTCGCCGCCCTCAACCGCCTCGGCGAACGGCAAACGATTTTGCTCGCCGAAACAACCGCTCCCGTCTTTACGATCACGCTTGGCTGGCTAGTCGCGGGCGAACGACTTCCTCGCACTACGCTCTTTGGGGTGCTGCTGGTGCTAATCGGGATCGCCACCGTGATTGGCGATCCCGCACGCGGTGCTCGCAACCGGGGCGAACTACTCGACGACCTCAACCCGCGCGGCATCGCCTACGCGCTCGTCGCGTCGGTCTGTCAAGCGGTCGGCCTTGTGATGTCAAAGCTCGCCTTCCTCGAAGCCGAAGTTTCTTCGGCCTGGAGCGCGATGGCTCGCATCGCTGGTGCCACGCTGCTGCTCGTGCCACTGGTTTGGATGATGCCGACCGCGCGCGGACTGTCGCCTCGCTGGACCCCCCGACTCGCCCGGTTGCTGTTGTCGGCTTCGATGTTGGGCACTCTTGGCGGGCTCTCTCTCCAGCAAGCCTCGGTCAAATACACTTATTCCGGAATCGCCCAAACACTCATCGCCAGCAGTACCTTGTTCGTGTTGGGCATTGCCGTGGTACTTGGCGTTCGCCCGTCCCCCCGTGCCTGGGCCGGCACGGCACTCGCACTGATTGGCATCGCATGTTTGATGCTAATGGACTTTCCAAGCGAGCTTCCAGCCGCGAAGTAGAACGGGTCCCCGGCCCGTTCTGAAATACCGAACGGGCCGGGGACCCGTTCGATGATATCGCCGTATGTTATACTAGAGGTTATGTCGATCAAAACGTTTGACTTTCCGCCGGGCCAGAAGATCGGCAGCCGCTATCGCGTGGTTTCGCGACTCGGCCGGGGTTGGGAGGGGGAAGTCTATAAGCTGCGTGAGGTCGGCACCGGCGTCGAGCGAGCGGGCAAGTTCTTTTTTCCCCAGCGCAATCGCGGTCGCAAAGCGTCGCGAATGTACGCGCGCAAGCTCCACAAACTCAAGAACTATCCGATACTTATTCAGTATCACCTGACCGACACCATCGACTTCGATGAACAACAGGTCGTCTACCTTGTTTCAGAATTCGTCGAAGGCGAAATCCTTGCCGACTTCCTCAAACGACAACCGGGCAAAAAGCTCTCCGCATTCCAGGGGCTCCACCTGCTCTACGCCCTCGCTCAGGGGATCGAGGGAATTCACGACGCCCACGAATATCACGGCGACCTACACACGGGCAACGTCATCGTGCGCCGCTTTGGCATATCGTTTGACCTTAAATTGCTCGACATGTACCACTACGGCACGGCTCAAGCGACCGATATTCACGACGATGTCTGCGACCTTGTGCGGCTCTTTTACGATGCCATCGGGGGCCAGAAATACTATGCACGCCAGCCCGAGGCGGTTAAACATATCTGTCGCGGGCTCAAGCGGACGCTGATCCTCGAACAGTTTCGCACCGCAGGACAACTTCGTCAGTTCTTGGAAACGCTCGAATGGAATTAAAGCGGCTGGCCCTCCACGAACCGACTCTTCAGCAAAGCTTCAGCCAGCACGCGATGCCGGGCGAGATCGTCTGCGAGGCACTCGACTATAGCGCTGTCGCAACTGCTTTGGCGGGCGGCACCGCCTACGCCTGTTCGCTGCGAAGTCCCTACAAAGACACCCCTAACGAAGACGCTCTCGGCGTGTTTGAACTTGGCCCGAACGCCGCTGTGCTGGCCATCGCCGACGGCGTCGGCGGCCACGCCGGTGGCGAAACCGCCGCGCGACTGGCGATCGAGACATTGGCGAATCATTTGGCGCCGCTCGCGGAACTCTCGATCGAACAGGTCGCCGACGTCACAAGGCCAGCGATTCTTAACGCCATCGAGCAGGCCAACGAATTGATCCAACGATTGGGAACCGGCGCGGCTACGACGGTCGCGATCGTCGAGATCGTGCAGGCGACGATACGCACCTACCACGTCGGTGATTCGAGCATTATTGTCATGGGACAACGGGGCCGCATCAAGCTCGAAACAATGGCCCACTCGCCGGTCGGTTATGCACTTGGAGCCGGGCTCATCTCGCCCGAAGAAGCTCTGCACCACGAAGATCGCCACCTCGTCGAGAACGTCCTAGGCACACCCGAAATGCGCATCGAAATCGGGCCGCCGATGACCTTGCGCCTACGCGACACATTGCTGCTCGCCAGCGATGGCTTGTTCGATAATCTGCGCACCGGTGAAATTGTCGACTGCGTTAGAACAGGCTCAATTGCAAAGCAAGGAGCCTCGTTGGTCGAACTGGCCCGCGAGCGGATGGAATTGGCAATCGATGAAGATCCGAGCAAGCCCGACGACTTAACAGCGATTCTCTATCGCCGCTGTTAGTGTCGAAAGTCTCGCGGCGATGGCTCAGTCAACATTCGCTCGCCCGAGTTGCTGCTCCCACAACCCTCTCGCCTTCGCCAAATGGTCGTCGCTAATCGTGCGATGTGACGCATCGAGTTTCGCGAGCTCGTCGAGCCAGTCAACAAAGAACCGACACGCATCGCGGCTCACTCGCGGACCCTCGGGCGACTGCACATAATAGGGAGCCGTCAATGCCACGTCGTAACGGTCGCTGGCGGTCGTCACCGCGCGGACTGCAAACCAGCCGCTGCGGTCGAACTTCAGCGGCGGCAGCTTTCCTTTGGCGGCGGCCCAGTCGGCTAGCCGGACCTCGGTTTCGATTTCACCGTTACGCAGGATCTCGAGATACTCAACCGTCGTTCGCGTCGCGAGATTGAGCGCGATCGAAAACTCGACAGGCTCGTCGGCACTTGTCGCAAACACCTGTCCTGGTGGGTCGTCGCCGACACGCGGTCGTAGCAGCGGGCCGGTCGAAACAACACTCGCCCCCGCCAGTGCGTTCTGCCACCACACCTCGCGGCTGAAGCCACTGTCGCAGCAAACGTGAGTGCGCGCCGCGCCGAGTGGTCGGTCGATCGGCAGACTGTCGCTCGCCGTGAAAGGCGGCAGTTTCGCGCCCGCATTGAGGGTCTGAAAATAAGCCGCCTCATGCCACCTCGCGGCCCCTTTTGCACCCCCATACAGAACGCGATCGGCCGGTCGCTGGTGACCGGTTTTTGCGTTTGCGTTTGCACTGGTGTTGGCAAACAACACGACGCCGTCGAGTTTGCCCGTCACGACCCAGGCGGGAAACTCCCACTCGACTGGACTCGCAGCAAACACAAGATAGCCGTCGGCTTTGGCGGCCGTGATGAATGACAGCGAGTCGCTCACCTGCCAGTCGGGCGGTTCGCTCAAGGGACCAGGAGCGATGCCGATTAGCCGTCCGCCGGGCGTATAAATATCGATAACCGAACGTTCGATCAGAACCTTTGGCGACTCATCCGAGCTATCCGGCACTCTGTTCAGATAGATGGGCGAATCCCACTGGCCGTTTCCCCAGCGATAGGCGATGAGCGGCACATAGCTGAGACCTTCGGCGCGGAGCACAACATCGAGATCTCGTTGCGGATTGCGATCAGCTCCGATGTCGCCGCTATACCAACCTTCCTTCGCGAGGTCGGCGAAGCGGGTCATGCGGACTTGCTTCGAGTCGTCGGCGTGCCTTTCGATCTCGAAGCTTCCCGATTGCGGCTTGTATTCGACACCGGCGTCGATCGAGAAAGTGTACGCCCCCTTCTTGAGCGGCATTTCGACGCTGCCGTTGTCGTCGCCACCGACATAGAAATGATTGAAGTGCCGGGCGAGACCGAAACCACGCGGTGAGACAGCTCGGCCACGCGAATCGAAGAGCTCGACCCGCGAGGGGATCGGCTCGCCCGTCTCATTGTCGGCGATTTCGAGCGTCAGCACACCGTCGGCCCCAGGCGGAGCCGCAATGATTCGTGTGTCGTTGACGACAATCAAGGCCACCAATAGCGCCAATAATCCCGCTGTCGTTCGCACGGCAAACCCTAGCTTTCAGGCAGTTTCGTCTCAGTACAGTTTAGCTTGGCGGCAAGGCCGCTGCGAATGACTCCCGCTGCCATCGTGAAAATTCGCGTCCCCGACACTAAGATACCGAAAGACATGGCCACGCGACTTCGCGCATAACCGTCAGAATCACCAAAAACCCCCTATGGCATCCGACCACTACGAAACGCTCGGCATCAGCCGCTCGGCAACCGACGACGAGATCCGCAAGGCGTATCGCGGCCTTGCGCGCAAATATCACCCCGACCTCAATCCCGACGACGCCACCGCCAAGAAAAGGTTCCAAGAAGTCCAAGACGCCTTCGATGTGCTCAGCGACGAGCAAAAAAAGAGCATGTACGACCGGTACGGTTCCAACTACGACGCCATGGGGGGGGGCGCTCGCGGAGGACGTTCGCCTTGGTCAACTGGCCCTTCGACCGGCCCCGGAGCTAACGTCGACTTCGATATCAACGACCTGTTCGGCGGAGGTGGCGGTGCGGCAGCGGGTGGCGGCTTTGCCGACTTGTTCAAGCAGTTTACGCGCGGTGGCGCTGGTGGTGGCGCACGCGGCCCGGGGCCCGCCGGCGTACAGCGCGGTCAAGACATCGAACACACGATTACCGTTCCCTTCGCCACGGCCGTGCTCGGCGGCGAAGTCGGCATCGGCATCGAAAGGCCGAGCGGCAAGGACGAAACCCTCAATGTCAAAATTCCCATCGGCATCGAGGATGGAAAGAAAATTCGCCTGCGAGGTCAAGGCGACGCCAGCTACGGCGGTGGACCCGATGGCGATCTGCTCATCACTGTTCACATCGCCCCCCATCGCCATTTTACGCGGCGCGGCAAGCGCCTTGATGTTGTTGTGCCCGTCTCGCTCGCCGAAGCAATGCGCGGCGCGAAGATCGACGTTCCAACTCCGCGCGGTACGATCACCCTAACGATTCCCCCCGGCACTAGCAGCGGCAAGAAACTCCGTGTCCGCGGCCAAGGAATCGCTCCCAAAGAGGGCGAACCGGGCGACCTTTACGCCGAGATTCAGATCGAAGTTCCCCCCGGCCTGAGTGACGACGTTCGCGAACAAATCGCCGTGCTCGCCGATACCGAAACATTTCACCCCCGTAGTGAACTGCGATGGTGAGACATGTTTTCCAACTGCCACCTGATTTAGCCCCCGGTCAATGACCGGGGGGCGTGTGGTAGCGAACCTAGTGGCTCGACTCTTCGAGTCGAGAATTCACCACTCGGAGAGTGGTGTCACGATGGCCGAAGTGGAGCTGAAAACAGCCCCAGACAACGACGGGGACACGACAACAAGGCAACAATGGGGACACACATCCGGTGTCAAACTCACATCACAAACTCGCTCGCCCGCGAAAACGATTCTCGTCATTGTCAAACCGCGGCCCCGGCAGGTGGCCAATTTTCATTGTGGATTGCGGCCTCGGCGAAACCTGAATTTGAGGTTGCGAGCTAACGGCGGTCAGCTCTCAGCAAGAGCGTCGACTGCGTCGACGGAGTGTGGGCGTCACGATTGTGTGTGTAATTTTTGGCAGATTGCGTGAGCGGAGATGCGAGCTTTACGCCGCAGGCGTTGTGTCACACAGCCCTGGGTTGCCTCGGCGCAGCCGTGGCTACCCAGGGTGACTGACGACGTTGTTAATCTACCCCGACGGGGTTGCGCCCTGCGTCTGGCGAGGTGACGTAACGCCGTTGGCGTAAGCTTTTTCTGGTTCCCCTGACCCAAGGTAGCGGAGGCTACGCCGCCGCAACCTTGGGCTTCAAGACGAAACGCCGTTGGCGTAGGAGGAGATGACGCTATGTCTACGTGTTTCCGAACTGTGATTCCAAATTGCGGTTCCAAATTGTGGTTCAGGGCACGACCGGCTTGATCACCCACAATCGTGACGCTCACCCGGGCGACCACAAACGGAGTTCCGCTGCCAAGAGCGATTTGTGTTTTGTCGCTCGATTGATTAGACTCACAGCGTCGCTTCGGCGGCGTCTGCTGCTTTGCTTATGTCCTGCCCGCCTGGCAAAGCGAACTAACTCGCCGTCGGTCATTCGTTTGGCCGATCCGTCACTATTTTCCCGGGAGCCATCGGGCTATGTCTAAGAATCGATCGACCAACAAACCATCCAGTCGTCGCGACTTCATCAAAACGACCGCCGTCGCCGGTGTCGCCGCATCAGGGTACTTCGCGACTTCTGGCGTGAGAGCGGCAGAGAGCAATTCGCCCAACGAAAAGATCCAAGTTGCCTGCGTCGGTATCGGCGGTAAAGGGAAGAGCGATTGTCAAGACGCCAGCAAGTTTGGCGAAATCGTCGCCCTGTGCGACATCGACTCGAAATATCTCGATGGTCTTGCAGGGCAAATGAAAGTCGCAAACAAATTCGCCGATTATCGCGAGATGTTCGACAAGATGGGGGATAAGATCGACGCGGTCACTGTGTCGACTCCCGACCATACTCACGCGGTCATTTCGGTCGCCGCGATGCGGGCCGGCAAGGCGGTCTATTGCCAAAAACCACTGACGCGGACGATTTACGAAGCGCGCCGAATGGGCGAGATCGCCAAAGAAACAGGTGTCGCCACCCAGATGGGAAACCAGTACACCGCGTTTAACCCCATGCGAAAAGCGGCCCACCAGATTAAAGCCGGGCAACTTGGCAAAGTGAACGAAGTTCACTTGTGGACCAATCGCCCCGTCTGGCCACAAGGCGAAGACCGACCGGCCTCGAAGCCCGCGCCAAGCCATGTCGATTGGGCACAGTGGATTGGCCCCGCGCCGATGCGCGACTACGGCGAAGGCTATCATCCCTTCAAATGGCGTGGTTGGTGGGATTTCGGCACCGGTGCCCTTGGCGACATGGCTTGCCACACGGCCAACCTGCCGTTCATGGCTCTCAACATGCGTGACCCGGTGTCGGTCGATGCCGAGACCGAAGTTAGCAACCACGACAGCTTTCCGGTCTGGAGTCGCATCAAGTTCGTGTTCCCCGAACTCGATGGTCGTGCGGGTTTCACAATGTTCTGGTACGACGGTGGCCAAAAGCCCGACCCAACTTTGTTTGCCGACTTGCCGAAAGAGGTTGAGGGGGGTGCGGTGCCAACGAGCAGCGGCTGTATGATTTTGGGCGACAAAGGCCGGATGTACGCCGCTGGAGATTACGCACAGGAAGGCATCGTAATTCTCGACACCCAGGAAATCGAAGCCGAATATCCCAAGAGCCGAGGCCACAACCGCGAATGGTTCGACGCCATCAGGGATCCGAGCAAGCCGGCCATGTCGAACTTCGCGACCTACGCGGGACCGCTGACCGAAACGATCTTGCTGGGCAACCTGGCCGTCTGGAAGGGTGGCCGCGTCGAGTGGGACGCCAAAACGATGACGCCGTTGAACGATCCTTCGCTGATGAAGATCGTGAAGCCCGATTACCAAAATGGCTATGAGTTGATGTAAGCAATTGGTCATTCCCGCCGCTGGCGGGAATGACTTCTCTTTAGCTCGACGATTGCCCGGCCAAGTGACTTGTCAACTTCCCCTGCGGGCCGCGGCATTGCGGTTGTGGTGGTAGCCTTGGTTTTAAGGCAATGTTCGTAGGAGCATTGCGAGCAGTTGCCCGCCGTGGGCGATTCTCAACTGCCCTAGACACACACCGGGCGACCGGTCAAAATCCCGCCGCGCTCGACACTCCGACTAATGCCGCGCCTGTGACTATTAAGTTCCATCATATGAACGCTTGGTTGGGACTGGCTCTTTTGGCCAGTTCTGTGGCGGGCTGCGCGGCTTGGCACGTGCCAAGGCTCGATCTGAACCGCTACCGCGATCCGAGGGCGGTTGATATCGACGACCGCATGAGCAGCGTGCCGCCAGCCAAAACTACGCGGGACGAGCCTTCTCGATAGCCGAAGTGGTCGAGATTAACGTCCCCCGCGGCGACGTTCGGTGGATGGTCCATCGCGGCCGCCGCCGGGGGCTAAGCCGGGTGGTCCACCGCGCCCGCCACCGGGGATTCCACCGCCACCCTGCTGCATCCGTTCCTGCAATTGGCGCATGAATTCAATGCGACGCTGAGTGTCTTCGAGCGCGCGGCGGGTGTCTTCGGGATTATTGCTGCTGCTGCTGCTGCTATTGTTGTTGTTTGTTGAACTGCGGCTCGATGTGTTGCTACTCGACGTCGTGATTGCGTCGCTGCCGAACACGCCTTGCAATGCCTGTTTGACGGCATCGATATTGGCGTTCTTCACCGAGACGATTTTGGTTGACTTCGATGAGTCGCGTTGTTGTTCGTCGAGCTCGCGAACGAGCGCCTCGACTTGCTGGAACAAGGGATCAGAAGCGCGGACGACGAGTGAGTTGCTCCGTTCGTCGACGCCGATCGTCATTTTTTCTGGTTCTTGGGTTTCACCGCCGCCACCCCCTTGGCCACGTCCGAGTGCCTTAATGATGTCCTGGGGCGAAGGCTGGTTGCCACCACCCGCCCCTTCGATGCGGTCGGAGTAGACCGACTTCACAACCGTGGCGATTCCTTCGGCAGTCGTATTGTAGACGGGAATCAGCCGCGGTTTGCCCTGGGCTTCGACCTCTTCGGGGCCTTCGTTCTGGTCGAGAATTTCGAGCACCTGATTGACTGTTTCGATGTCCTGTGGCTGGGCGTAGACGAGCAGCAGGTTGAGCCGGGTGTCGGCCACAATATCAACCGAACCGGCCGAGAAACCGGTGACCGAACTGCTGCCGCCGAGTCCGAGCAGGTCACCCATCAGTCCGCCACCGAGGTCGCCGAGCGCGGCACCGGCGATGCCACTCATCAGACCACCGCCACTACTGCTGGCTCCACCGCCACCGAACATTTTGCTGAGGGTCTCGGCCGCGGCCGGGGCTTTGGCGAACTTCAAGTAGAAGACGGCGTACTCGCGAGTGGTGCCATAGCTCGAACCGGCTGTGATCGAGAGCATCTGCTCCAGTGCATCGAGGGCGTCGAGGTCTTCGGAAGCGATGATCGTGCCCCCCGGGCCGGGAGCGGCAACGATCGGTGCGCCGGGTTTATTGCGAACTTCGCCTTCACTGTTGGCGGCCGCCATCTCGGCGAGTTCCGCTATCTCGGCATCGGCATTTGAGTCTGTCGAACTGCGGTCGTCGGCCGCTTGCTGCATCACGGCGAGCGTCGCCGTGACTCGCGGTGCATCATTGGCCGACCGATCGCCCGGGATCGTTGGTTTCAACCCCGCCGAGGGGTCTTCGCTGGTTGGTTCGCGATTTGGCTGGGCGGCTGGAGTTTCCGATTGCTCAAAATACTGCCGGCTAAATTCCTCGAAGCCGAAATCGATGGCGGGTTCGACGGGCCGGGGACCCGTCGTACTGGACTGCTCGCCCCCGTTGCGTCGGCCCCCGTCACTCGGGCGATACGACTGAATGCCCTTGCTCGGGATGACGACGCGAAATGGGTTTTGTCGCATCATGGGCCAAAGCTTCTCGACCTGTTCGAGTGCCGTGAGTGCCGCTGTACCCGAGAGAGTGAGCGTGCGGACGTTGCCTTGCTGTGTGAGCGCAAAGCTTTCCTGCGCGTTGGGGTCTTCGCCCATTTTGGAAAGCAGCGTCTGGATCTGTTCAATCTGCGACGGGCTCGCACGCACGAACAGCGTGCTGCTCGTCAGGTCGGCGTCGACAATGGGGGCGCGGGGATCGGGTTTCTCGGCCATTGGGTCGACGCCAAAGAGTTTATTGATCGCGAGAACCGCTAGCGAAGGATCGACCGTGTAGAGCGGAATTGCTTCGATCTGCCGCGCGTCGGCCCCCATCTGTTTGATCGTCACGCGAATCGTCGCCTGGTCGGCGGCTGTCGCAAGCGCGACGATGTTGCCCGTGAAAGGGTCAGACGTAATCCGCACGCCGGGCGTCTCGGCGAGCAACGTCTGCAGCACGGCCAACACCGATTCGGGATCAGAACCAGCGGTCGAGTAGACTTCGAGTTGCAGCGACTCGGCGACGCTGCCCGACATCGCGGCTGCTTCGGGAACATCGATCAGCGCGAGCACGTCACGCAAACGAGCCAGCTTTTCAGGTGTGCCCGACGCGAGCACTTTGCCGGTAAGCGAGTCAATCGCGAGCTGTAAAGTGCCATCGTCCGACGACATGTCGTCGTCGTCGATGTCGAGCATCTGCCGCAGCACGGGAAGCGCGTCTTCGCTCATGATGTATTTGAGCGCGAAAGGGGTTACCCCACCATCGAGGTTGGCCGGTTGTTCGACGGCCTGAATTACTTCGCGAATCGCCCGCACCCGGCCGGCGGTTTCGGTGACCTGAATCATGCCCGCGCGCGGCAGCAGCACAACCGAACCTTGCGGCCCAACGAGCCGTTGCACTTCTTCAGCGGCCACGGCGGGGGTCATGTTGCGGAGCTTGAAGAGCACGCGAACAAGCTCGTACTCGCCCCGCTCGTCGAGTTCGCTGAGCGGCACATCGGCAACGAGATTCGGTGGCACACCATCTTCGAGGTTCACCAGCACGAGCATCCGCTCGCGACGGACCAGTGTGTAGCCCTTGGTGAGCAGCACACTGTTGAGAATGTCGAGCGCCTCAGACGGTGTGTAACGCTTGCTGTCGGTGTAGTTGAACGTCCCGCTGGGTGGCGATTCGAGCAACAACGAAAGATCGTTTTGTTCGGCAAACCAGTCGAGCACGTCCTGCCACGGCTGGTAGCGGAAGTTAAACAGCAACTTGCCATCGTCGGGGAGCGTCGTGGCGGAAGCGGCGTCCGGAGCCGGGGGGTCGGCGAGCCCGGCGGCATCAGCCCCCGGAGTTTTGGGCTCGGGGCTCGAGGTTGGTGGCTCAGGTTGGTCGGCTTGCTCCGCGGGAGCTTCGCCCTCGCTGCTCTCCACACCGGAAACTACCGCCTCGCGGCTCACTTGTTCTCCCTGCTCCCTGCTTTCTGCTCCCTGCTCCATCACCGCTTCACTCGCACGGTCGGAAGAAACCGAATTAGGTGACTCGTCGCTCTCGGCTTCCGGCTCAACTCCGGGCGCTGACGCTTCCGGCTCGCCCGTCGATTCTCCCTGCTCCTTGCTGCCCACTCCTTGTTCTTCAGCCAGCAGAGGTTCGTAATTGGGATCGATGTTTGCGTCGCGCAGGGCGTCGAGCGTTTCGATTTGATCGTCGGTCAGGATGGCCGCGAGCTGACGCTGTGATTCGAGCCGGAACGGTCGCAGTTGTTCGCGTCGCTCGTCGGCTGAGAGGTCCTTGAGTCGCATGACCGTCTCGAAGCCCGCCTTCTCGCGGCGGTCGATAAGTTGCCAAATCGCGTCGAGCTGTTGTTCGTCGAGCTCAAGCTGCTCGGCAATGGCGGGCTTCACGGCCAAATCGGCGGCGCCGACGAGTAACGACTCGGCAGCACTCACTGTGCAAGGCGAGAGCAGCGTGACCAGGCTAACGGCAGCGGGAATCCAGCGTTGAATCATATCGATATCTTGTGGTGGGCCGGGAAGGCGGTCAGCATGAGGCGGGTGACGGGCCTTTGCCGTAACTAGTGGATTGTCAACGCCAAATCTTCGGGTGCCACTGGCTCTGCCAGTGCGGCGTAACGCTTGACACTGCAATATAGTTTGCACTGGCAGAGCCAGTGGCACACAGCCTAATGACTCGCACGTGACACCATCCGTTTATTGTATTTGCCCCCGCCCCGCGTCGCCACTTGCCAGTCACCCGCAAGACGAGTCCGCAACGGTCGCGCAGTTCGGGTCTAAACGGTTGAACCCCGAATGCCGACGCTCGGACCGGGTTTCTCTGGATTTTCGTCCTGGATGACGAGGAAGCTTGGAGAGTTTGCGTAACCCTTTCCGATCTAGTCCTTTGCAAGGATAGCGAAAGGATTACCGGTGGCGAGTGGTTTTTCGCTCGGTATCCCCTTTACAGCGTGCCACGGAATTCGGCGCACATCAACGCACAATCGCCCGGTGGCCAACGCAATCATGCAAACAACCTCTCATCAGCAGTTGTTGCTCGTCGAATCAGTGGCGGTGTCTGGTGGTGCCGCTTCTTGGCGGTTTATGCTCCACAATAGTGAAACTGGGGCGACCACCTCGGCCTGCGATCTCGAACCAAACTGTTCGGCCAACCGGGCCGTCGTTTTGGCCCTGGTGCGTGGGCTCGAAGCGATCGACTCAGCCGGCCAAGTGACTTTGATTACGGGCAGCCGCTACGTGAAGCGGGCAATTGGACGCGAACTCGCCCAGTGGAAACGTTCGTCGTGGCACTGGGAACGCTTCGGTCGCCGGGTGCCGGTCCGCAATGCCGACTTGTGGCAGCGAGTCGACCGGGCGCTAGAGTTCCATCGAGTGAAGTGCCATGCCTGGCAGTCGCTGCCGGTCGCCGCTCCGGCAGTGGAAAACGCGTTGCCAGAAGCCGCTTGGGTGCCATTCGCGGCCGATGTGCCGTCGGACGCTCCCGCCAGCCAACAGTCGTTCGCGAAACCACAGGTGGCCGCTTATGAGGTCGATCCCGCCGTGGTTGTCGTCCGCAAGCCCCGGGGCCGATACACACAACTCCGCGACGCCGCCCGCGATGCCGTCAGGCAAGTCGGCCAACAATTCAGTGACTTACTCGACACTCCCCTCGCCCACGCCGGTTAGCGGTGTCGAAGGGGTCGGGAGTATTTTTTTGTTCTGACGGAACGAAAAAAGACTCCCGACCCCTTTACGTCGACTTCGGAAAAGGACTCACGATGCGAACACAAGTAGCCCTCGACGCAATTCCCCGCCTGATGCACGGCTACCACGCGAATCCCTTCGAGGTGCTCGGACCGCACGAAGTCCGCGATGGCGACCGCCGGGGGGTCGCAATTCGGGCCTTTTTGCCTGATTCGCGGCAAGCATGGGTCGTCGATGCGGCTCATGGAACCCCCCGCCCGATGCGGCGGATTCACCCGTCTGGGCTGTACGAGGCGATCTGTCCTGTGGAAGATGGGCAAGATGCGCTACTTTCACCAAGCAGCTATCAATTACGAGTCACCAACAACGACGGCAGCCAAATGAAAATGCATGACCCCTACGCCTTCGAGCCGCTATTGACCGACTATGACCTTCACCTGCTCGGCGAAGGAAAGCACTGGGATTGTTACAAGCGTCTCGGCGCGCACATCCGCACCATCGACGGTGTGACCGGCATCAACTTCGCTGTTTGGGCTCCCAATGCCGAAGCCGTGAGCCTCATCGGCGACTTCAATGGTTGGTCGACCAAAAAGCATCCGATGCGCAAGCACCTGCCCGGCGGCACCTGGGAGTTGTTCGTTCCCGATCTCAAGCCGGGCACGAAATACAAATTCTCGGTCAAGCAACTCGGTGGCCGCGTCGTCGAAAAGTGCGACCCCTATGGTTTCGCCGCCGAAGTGCCGCCACGGACCGCGAACATTGTCGCCGATCTCGACGACTACACTTGGGGCGATGAAACTTGGCTCGCCGAACGGACCAAGCACAATGGTTTCGACGCGCCGATGTCGATTTATGAAATGCACCTCGGCAGTTGGCAACGCGATCCGGCCGACCCGTCGCGTTGGCTCAGCTACCGCGAACTGGCTCCGAAAGTTGTCGAATATTGTCAGCGGATGGGCTTCACGCACCTCGAACTGATGCCCGTCAGCGAACATCCCTTCACCGGCAGCTGGGGCTACCAGACAGTCGGCTATTTCGCTGCGACGAGCCGCTATGGTTCGCCTCAAGATCTGATGTTCTTCATCGACGCAATGCACCAAGCGGGCATCGGTGTGATCATCGACTGGGTACCGGCTCACTTTCCCAAAGACGACCACGGTCTCCGCCAGTTCGACGGCACCGCGCTTTACGAGCACGCCGACGCTCGCAAGGGAGAGCATCCCGACTGGGGGACGCTTATCTTTAATTATGGCCGCAACGAGGTGAGCAACTTCCTCATCTCCAACGCGCTGTTCTGGCTCGATAAGTATCACATCGACGGGCTCCGTGTTGATGCGGTCGCCTCGATGCTCTACCTCGACTACAGCCGCGAAGAGGGACAGTGGGAACCGAACATCTTCGGTGGCCGCGAAAATCTCGAAGCGATCGACGTCATCAAAAGGTTCAACGAAGAAGTCCACCTCCAGTACCCGGGTGTACTCACAATCGCTGAAGAGTCGACCGCGTGGGGTGGCGTCTCGCGGCCGACCTATGTCGGCGGCCTTGGCTTCAGCCTCAAGTGGAACATGGGCTGGATGAACGATACGCTGCGCTACATGCGGCACGAACCGATTCACCGGGGCTATCACCACGATGAGTTGACGTTCTCGCTCATTTACGCCTTCACCGAAAACTTCGTGCTGCCGTTCTCGCACGACGAAGTCGTGCATGGCAAAGGCTCGCTGCTCGATCAAATGCCGGGCGACTTGTGGCAGCGTTTCGCTAACCTGCGACTGCTATACGGCTACATGTGGGCTCATCCCGGCAAGAAGCTCAACTTCATGGGCAACGAGATCGGCCAGTGGAACGAGTGGAACCACGATAGCTCGTTGCAGTGGGATCTATTGCAGTGGGAGTCGCACCAGGGATTACAGAATTTTGTAGCGCACCTCAACGACGTTTATCGTAATGAACCAGCGCTTCACGAGGTCGACTTCGACGCCAGTGGTTTCGAGTGGGTCGATTGCCACAACCACAACGATTCGGTGCTGAGCTTTATTCGCAAGGCGAAAGACCCAAAAGACTTTGTGCTGGTCTGTCTGAACTTCACGCCCGTCCCGCGAATTGGCTACAACATCGGGGTGCCCGAAGCGTGCTGGTACGACGAAATCAGCAACAGCGACTCGGCCTATTTCGGCGGCAGCAACGTCGGCAACGACGGTGGCATCCAAGCGACGCCGCGCCAATGCCACGGCCGCCCCGCGAGCATCCAGGCGACCTTGCCACCGTTAGGAGCGGTGATT
>JBGSRO010000213.1:0-3709 GCA_041737535.1 Pirellulales bacterium
CTGGTAAGGACAGCGTCGTCGCGGTAGCTTCGCTCATGGCGGTGGGTTCCTGAGAATCGGATGGCGTTAGACACCTCCCTTCTCTCCGAACCCGCCGCCTTCTTCAACCGACTCCGTCCACAAGATTCGACGATAACTCCGTGCGTTCGGCGTTTCACTTCTCCGCGGATTTGGCCGCGTTGAAATCAGGCCTCGGCGTGTCACTACTGCGCAGGTTGCATCTCCCAGCCATCATCACAGGTCGATCAGGCCGACGAGATCATCCTTATCGTTGATGAGAGCCGCAGCGAAATGCTACTCAAGAGCGGTGATAGATTGCCACTTAGCGCATCTAGCTTGCCGGCTTGATTTCACGTTTGCTTAACGAGCGGGTCAGCGGGTGGAAGTAGACTATCTCCCAGTTCTCATGTGCGCCGCCAAAGAAGAGATACCAGCCATTCTCCGGACGCTCTCCATTGCGTTCTGCTGTCTCTCGCTGGCAGACTTCACGCCGGCGGCGGTGATCTCCCGTGACTGGCTCGCGTTGGGCGACGGGCTTCTGACGTACGACACCACTAACCGGCGGGAGTGGCTCGACATCACTGTCACCGAAGACTCCTATTCGGGCAACGCCGTACTGCAGCTAGTCGACGAGCTCAAACCTGGCGGCCTGTTCGAAGCATTCTCAGTGGCATCCGGCGATGATGTCCTGATGTTCGCCACGTCTGCTGGCATTGACACCACTACTAAAAATTTCGCCAGAAACTCCGATGCCGCCATTCGATTGATTGGGCTCCTGCGAAACTCGGAACCGGCGGATTTAGGAAGCAGCGCCGGAGTATTCGGGCGCATCGCAATCTTCTTGGACCGTGTTCCACCTCAATTCCCAAGTCGATACGGCGCGTCGGTCACATCGTACGAGACCACGATACTCCCCGGTGAATTGCCCGGCCCGGCAAGTGCTGGTGCATCCGTTTTTCCCGTAGACAGGGCACCTGCGGGCACTTTCTTATACCGCACAGTGATACCAGAGCCCAATTGCGGACAAATGCTCTCCTTAGCGACCGCATTTTCACTGCTCGGCAGACCCTGCCAGCGCTTCGGCGCGTGACATACATCGGAGGATTGGATGCGCAAGCAAGGTGTGGGATTTGTGGGTTTAGAACTTCTCGAAAGCCGCGAGATGCTGGCGTCGTCGGCTGATATTGTCTTCATCGTAGACGAGAGTCGTAGCTCGCTTACTTCGTCCGATCGGGACTGGCTGATTGCTGCTGTCACGCATCTCGACCAGAATCTGTTGATCGAATCGATTGATCGTAGAGATGGGATGGTGGCTATTGGAAACGAAGACACCGACCCGATTATTGGAGAGCGATTTGCTCATTCGCAGACTTTCGCTGGCGGAGAGATTTTCACGACGAATCCTCTACAGGTAATCAATGTTGTCAACACCAAGCTTAAATCGCTGGGGGGTCATGAAGACGGATGGGATGGCATCGAACACGTAATCGCGTAGTACGATTTCCGGCAGGGCGCGGCCGCGGGTGGCCCCGACAGTCGCGAGCGAGCCGTGTCGCTTTAATGGAGGCTCAGCCCGAGCGATTGTCGGGGTCGCGTAGCGACAAGAGGCGCTCAATGTCCCACCACCTCTTGTGCTGAGCACCCCGGCAATCGTTCGGGCAAGCTTTGTAGCGAATTCGACGTCTCTCGCTCACGACTGTCCGGGCCACCCGCGCCGTTGACTTGCCGGTACGATTTCACACTTGCTTAACGAGTGGGGAAGGGGCTCAGGTAGAGTGCCGTCCAACACTTTCTCGCGACATCGTCAAAGAACGGGAATCGACCATGCTTCGGACACTGACCATCCTAGCGGGCTGTTTCGTGCTAACGGGCTCGATGTCGGCGGCGGTGATCTCGCGGGACTGGGTCACGCCCGGCGACGGGCTGCTTACGTACGACACGCTATCAGGCCTGGAGTGGCTGGACCTCAGCCAGACCTTAATGGGCGACTATCCGGGCGTCACATTTGAGGACCGTTTTCAAGCCGTAGTTGCGAAGACGGCCTCTGGCGAACGTTTTGAGGGGTTCCGTGTCGCTACTGTCGCCGAGGCCAAGCAGCTCATCCTATCATCAGGGATCAATCCCACCACAAACGACTTCGCTATAAATGGCGGGCCGGTGAACTCGCTGATCGAGTTAATCTCGCCGACTATGGACGGACCCAGGCTGCGGCTCGCTAGCGGAGCTCTGGACGAGCTTTTCCCAGCAACAGCTACAAGCAATTATCGGCGAGGCCTTGGCCTAAATTACGATCCTCCGCGGATTGCGGCCGCCGCAACTGGTAATCATTACATTACTTCTTTCCCCTATTCCACAGCTAACTTTGATCCGGAAAGGGCGGTATTCCTGGTGCGGATTTCTGTCCCTGAGCCAGGTTCGATCCTCGCAGCTTCCTTGGCGATAGTCTTAATTGTCTGTCCGGCTAAACGGGCATTACGTACCAAGCATTTTGCCGTTCTTTCTATTTGCCTCTCACACGTTGAAGTCTGAATGAAGAATCGACGTCAAAATTATAGTAACAGCAAGAGAGCGTTGCGGCAAAAGCATCGCGTTTCGCGGATTGAGTGCTGTGAAAATCGCAAGCTCCTCACGGTGCTAGCGGACGTCGTTTTCCTAGTCGATGAATCCACATCCGGTGTTGACTTTCCTGGTGGAATACAGACAGCGAAGTGGTTAAGAGAATCGCTGGCGGACACGCTTAGCGGCACACTTACTAACTCAGGTATCGATGCGCAGTACGGTCTCGTCGGTTACGCGCGCAATGAAGCCGATAGAGGGCACTCATACACGTTGGACCCGAGTGCTGACAATCCTTTAATCGGAGACGTGTCGTCGTTAAAGGTTGCATCCAGCGAACTTGCTACGGATGGCGGCTTAGAAGACGGTTGCTTCGATCACCGTTGGAGAATCGATCTTTGCTTACAACGTTCAACCGGGTTACTACGCAGGTCACGACACGAACAAGGGTGTCTCAGTTACTGGCGCCGTGACCAAAATCAACGAAGGAAACAATCTCTACGACGACGCCTCAGGTGGCTTCTTCAACACGACGCCCGGAACCAGCGACTACTTGGGGACGCCAAGCTATGTCGTGACCTCGTTCGCTGACACCTTCGACCACACCGACGACCACTACGCGCTGTCGGTCCGCGAAGCGGTTGATCTGGCGAACCTAGCCAGCGGGGCACAGGTCATCTGGCTTCCGGCCTGGGCGTTTACGCTTACACGCGACCGAGAGTCCTATGGCGGCGGCAGCTCGACTGACATCGATGCGGCGTTCGGAGACATTGACATCAAGGGCCCGCTGACACTCCGGGGGAGTGGCTCGGCTGCAAGCGTCACTTGGAAGCCGGGCGTTGTCGATACTGTGTTCGACCTGCTAGGCGACTACAGCGACGACGGCCAGGTTGACGCCGCCGACTACAATGTGCGGGTCGATCAAAACGGCTCCGGCTCCGGCACGTCAGCCGATTGGGAGACGTACTCTGCCGATGGCGACGACGACGGCGACGTTGACTCAGCCGACCATACGGGAGATATCGTCAAGAGTTGTGTACGGCGGTTGAATCAGGCGGCGGCTTCGTTGATGGGGAGGCCGTTTATGAAGGGGGTTCCTTGTAGTACGTCGGGGAGCAGCTTGGAGCCGTTGAGTAGTCGCCATCCTTGGGCG
>JBGSRO010000246.1:0-11318 GCA_041737535.1 Pirellulales bacterium
CGCCGGCAATCGCCGCCAGCCATGTGTCGCCGGCCGCAACCCAACTGCCCGCCGAGGCATAACCGCGTGCCAGTTCGGTCATGATCTGGCGACGTGCCCAAGGTCGCTGCTCGACTCGCGCGGCCGTGAGTAGATTTGGGACCGCAGTGCGATAAAGTCCCTCGGCGATTTGCTTTCGTCCGGTGAGATATTCGGCCGGCCAGTCGGTGTCGACGTTCAGAACGCGATTGGCCGCATACCGCGCGGGTTGACCGGCAGGACGCTCGATGACAATTTCGCGGCGATTCCAATCGATGATGTTGCCTTGGGCGACGAACGCCGTGGCTCCTTCACTAGAACGAAGCGTGACTTCATCGGCGTACGCGCTCGACCCGAAGATACCGAGCGTCAAAACGATTAGAAGGACACGCATCTTGTCGTCGAAGTGGCAACACTTCGGAGCCTCGCTGAAAGGTTCTCGAATGCTTGCGAATCGGGCTAAGGGTTGATCGTCGTTAAGCACGCTAGCGCCCCAATCGCGTCGTATCGACATAACCATAATTACCGCCTGTCGCAGACGATAGTTCGCTAAGGAAGTTTGCCCGATTGGGGTTCGGACCACGACCGAATTCAATGGTGTTAATCGTCGCGCCGACGCGACCGTTGCGAGCGAGAATTTGCGCGATTTCGGCGCGAGGCATCGCATCGTCGGCGTCGGTGAGGAAGAAAATGCAATCGGGCGCGAAGCCGAGCGCCGCCAGTAGTGCCGCTTGGCGGTCGGTACCACCGAAGGTGGTCACACTTTTCACAAGCTGCTCAGCTTTGCGTTTGTTTTGGTCGGTGGCGAAGGCGATCCGATTCTGGCCGGTGATGTCGAACGCTTTCGGCTCGGTGCTGAAGAAAATAATCTGAAACTGGTGAATCGAATCGAGCGACGCGAGACTCTCGATAAGTTGCTGTTTCGCGGCATTGATTGGTGGCCCCTCCATGCTGGGCGAACGATCGAATACATAGAGAAACTTGGTACCGGTGCCGACAACGCCGAACACGCTGGTCGAGCCTTCGCCTTCGGAGCCCGCTTTGCTGCCGCGCAGACCTTCGCCGGCAGCCGCCATGCCACCGGCCGAAGGCATCGCAGCCGCATCGGCGGCCGACATGCCATCGGGGAGTTGGGGCAGCACTTTGCTGGCGTGGCTCGACTCCTTGGCGTCGGGCAAAGCTTCGACTGGATCGACAGGGCTGGTCGGTTGTTTTTGACTCGCGGCCGGAGTGTCGCTATTGGCGTCTTCGCCCGCGAACTTTTCTCCCTCGGCCGTGACGCTCTTGAGTACGATTCCAACATCGCGGAGCGTCGTTTCGGCCGCTCCCTGAGGCGTTCGCGCGACCCACAACACGATGAGCAACAAGAGCAACATGTGGACCACGACCGAAAACATCCACGACGGCAATTCGGGTCGTGCGACAATTGGCTTCAGAAATTGGCTCATCACACCCAGGTTAATGCTTTTTCCCGTACCGAACAACGCGAATACCCGGTAGCAAGAAAACGGGTGCTCGCGCTATATTAAGGCGAGCCGATAGTTTCGGGCGAGCCGGTGACGTCAGTCACCGGTGCTTTGCTCAGAATCGCCCCATTGCTGCGCCACCACTTCGGGGGAGGGGAGAAGAAAACACCGGTGACTGACGTCACCGGCTCGCCTGTTGTAAGTTGGGAAGTCGTTTTGCCGCTTAAAATTATCCATTACCCGCATCCCACGCTGAGGCGTGTGTCGAAACCGCTGAAAAGGGTCGATAAAGAGCTGCGCGCGATGGTTGCCGAGATGATGGAGCTGATGTACGAGCACGAAGGAGTTGGGCTGGCTGCCAATCAAGTCGATTTGCCCTATCGGCTGTTCGTGATGAACCCGACTGGCGACAGCCAGCAGCCCGAGGCCGAACGGGTATTCATTAACCCCGTGCTGACCGGCGGCAAAGGCTCGGCCGACCGCGAAGAGGGATGCCTCAGCCTGCCAGGTATTCACGCACCGGTAACGCGAAGCAGCAAAATTCGCATTACCGGTTTCGATCTCGCCGGCAATGAATTGGTCGACGACCTCGAAGGGTTCGCCGCCCGGGTGGTGCAGCATGAAGTTGATCACCTCGATGGCACAATGTTCACCGACCGATTGTCACCAACTGAGTTGGCCGAAGTGCGCTACCTGCTCGACGAGTTTGAGATTGCCTGGGAAAGCCAACTCGCCACCGGCGACGCCCCGAGCGATGCCGCAGTCGCCAAGCACTGGGAAGCACTCGAAAAGCTCCGCACGTAATGGGCAGCGCCAAAATGCGAATTATTATGATGGGGACTGGACCATTCGCGGTTCCCTCGCTGCGGGCATTGGCCAAAAGCGAGTACGAGCTGCTGCTCGTCGTGTCGCGGCCACTGCGTGGCCGGCGTGGGTCGCCCGCGCCTCCCATGCACGATGCGACCGCCGAGCTAGGTCTCGAACTGTGGACGCCCGAGAGCGTCAATCTGCCAGAGTCTGTCGACCGGCTCGTCGAATTCAATGCCGATTTACTCATCGTTTGCGACTACGGCGAAATCCTCCGCCCGCCGGTGCTGGCCGCGACGCGACTCGGCGGAATCAACCTGCATGGCTCGCTGCTACCTAAGTATCGCGGCGCGGCACCGGTGCAGTGGGCCGTGCTCAACGGCGATGCCGAGGCCGGCAACACGGTGATACAAATGACGCCCGGACTCGACGCCGGGCCTTGCCTCGCGCAACAACGCATCGTGATTGGTCCGATGGAAACGGCCGGGGAACTCGAATCGCGGCTCGCTGAGCGAGGAGCCGAAGCTGTCTTACAAGTCGTCGGCGAACTCGATACCGACTCGATGGCCCCGTTCCCCCAAGACAAATCGCTTGCCAGCCGAGCGCCGCGGCTCAGCAAAGAGGATGGGCAGATCGACTGGAACCAATCGGCCCAGGCGATCCACAACCGCGTGCGAGCGCTCCAGCCGTGGCCCCGGACATTTACGTTTCTCGCGCTCCCCGGGCGCGAACCGCTACGAATCACCATCGACAAAACCCGCCCGACCGAGGTCAATGAGCCTTTGGCGGAGCCAGGGACGCTGGCACTGGTCGACAAGCGATTGCTGGCGGCGACGTGTGACGGCTGGCTCGAACTGCTCGCATTGCAACCAGCCGGCAAACGACAGCTAGCACCGGCCGAGTTCCTCAATGGCTATCCTCAGGCGGTGGGATGCCAGCTATCAAATGGCCCATAGCTATCTCGAGCTGGTTGGATTTTGACGCGAAGACGCGCAGAGTAAACAGGGGATTAACAGAAACCAGCCGCCGTTGCGATTCTCTGCGACTCGACGTCGAAGAATGAAGGGTGCGAAAAGGTTCGCCTTCGTAATCGAGCGACAGTCGAGTATAGTAATGGCGGGTTGCAAGCACTTGGGCAGGAGGCTCGCTCGATGAACATGACGACTTGGGATTGGTTGCTGTATGGCGTCGTCGCCTTTGTGGCTATTGCGTCGTTGGTCGGCCACATGCGACGGCGACGCGACCAACTCGTGAGCGAAGTCGAGCAGCAACTCGCTCAGGCTCGTTCGCAGAAAAAAACGAAGAAGGCGGCATAATCGCCACGCCGACAAGCCGCGTTCACCATGAAAAAACTTTACATCGAAACCGTTGGCTGTCAGATGAACGTGCTCGATAGCGAGCTCGTCGTCGCCAGCTTGCGCCAGGATGGTTATGAGATCACCTCGCAAACAGCCGATGCCGATGTCGTACTGTTCAACACATGTAGCGTCCGCCAACATGCCGAAGATAAGATTTATAGCGCGCTGGGGCGGCTCAAAAACACCAAACGCGATAACCCCAACAAAGTGATTGGCGTCATTGGCTGCATGGCTCAAAAGGATCAGCAGCTCGTCTTCGATCGCGCACCATACGTCGATCTCGTTGTCGGCCCGGGTCAGTTGCATCAGATTCCCGACCTCGTCCGCAAGATCGCCGCCGGCGATGGGCAGCAGATGGAGGTGAGTCTCGGCCGCAAGGAGGGGACCCGCGACTCGATCGCGCGAAGCCACGAAAGTTTCGACCCACTTCGTGATCCGTCGATGCGGCCGACCCCTTTTCAGGCCTATGTCCGCATTCAGATCGGTTGCGACAAGTTCTGCACCTATTGCATTGTGCCGAGCGTCCGCGGTCCCGAGCAAAGCCGGCCACCTGAGCATATTCTCGCGGAAGGGCGACAACTGGCCGATGAAGGCTGCAAAGAAATCACCCTGCTTGGCCAAACGGTCAATAGCTATGCCTACCGCGAAGGCGATCGCGTCACTCGGCTCGCCGACCTGCTCGTCGGGCTGAGCGAGATCACTGGCATCGAGCGACTCAAGTTCGTTACCAACTACCCCAAAGACATGACCGACGACTTGCTCAAGACGGTTCGCGACTTGCCTAAGTGTTGCAAGTACTTGCACGTGCCGGCACAGAGCGGCTCCGACGCGCAACTCAAGCTCATGAAGCGCGGCTACACGATTGGCGAATACCGCGAGATGCTCGCGCGTTGTCACGATACCGTGCCGAACGTAGCCGTGACGAGCGACTTCATCGTTGGCTTTAGCGGCGAAACCGATGCGGACTTCGAGTTGACTTACGACTTGGTCCGCGAGTCTCGTTTCAAGAATAGCTTCATCTTCAAATACAGCGAGCGTCCCTCGACCAAAGCGGCTGACCGACTTCCCGACGATGTGCCCGAAGAAGTGAAGCGCGAGCGGAACAACCGACTGCTGGCGCTGCAAAACGAGATCAGCGAGTCCGACAACCAAGATTTTCTTGGCCGCCAAGTCAAAGTGCTCGTCGAGGGCCCCAGCAAGGCGAGCCAAAAGCGAGCAGACGAAGGCCCCCAAACACAACTCACCGGCCGAACGATTTGTGATCGCATCGTCGTCTTCGACGGCAATCGGCGGCAAATCGGCGAAACGATTCCCGTGGTCGTCTACGACGCCAACGCCCACACGCTGTTTGCGAATGTGGTGACCCAGCACACGGGGCCAGAGGTTTTTTCGCTGGCGGGGTTGGGTGGAAATTAGCTGCCAGTGGCGAATTTCCCATTTTTCTAGCTGGTAAAACTTCCCAACATCCAATAACCTAGGTAAGACGTCAGGCAGGCGGTTGGAATAGATCGGGCGTGCTCTCCCGCGCGCCCTCGGGTTACCATGATTCAAATCGACCTGCTGCGCCAATACATCAACGAGCCGGATGCGGCCGAACCGCTGCTGGCGTCGCTTCGTCTTCGCCAAGGCATCGCCGGGCACACCAATCTGCGGCGAATTGCCGAGTCGGGAGTGACGCTCGACTTGTTGGCGAGTCTTTGCGATCAGTTTCACGACATCGCGCCGCAGCTCGCCGATGCCGATATGGCTTGGAACAACCTCGAACGCTTCATCCGTTCGACGCGCAATCCCATGGCGACGGCCGCGCTGTTTGAGCGCGACCGCGATGCGCTCCCAAACCTGTTGCAACTCCTCTCGACGAGTCAGTATCTGAGCGATCTGCTCGTGGTCGACAATGAGTGTTATGACTTGCTGCGCGCGACCGAAGGTTTGCCCGTCGCCCGCGACATGCTCGTTGACGAGTTGGTGGCCGAGGTTCTCTCGCTGCAAAGTCCGATCGACGCGAGTGCAGCGCTGCGGGCCTTTAAGCGCCGGGAAATCTTGCGGATCGCTTATGGCGACATCGTGCGCGGCCAGCCGGTCGCGACCGTCGCTAGGCAAATCAGCTACGTCGCCGAAGCGGTCATCGAAGCGGCTTATCGATTCGTCCGCCGCGACCTCGAAGACAAGCTCGGCGTGCCGACGACGCGGAAAGGGCCGGCCCGGTTTGTCGTGCTTGCACTGGGCAAACTCGGCGGTTGTGAGCTGAATTATTCGAGCGACATCGACTTGGTACTGCTTTACGATGCCGACGGCCAGACTGACGGTCGGCGACCGACGAGCAACCATGAGTTCTTCGCCCGGCTGTCGCGCGACTTGGTGCGGATGCTCACCGAACCGACCAGCCTGGGAGCCGCTTATCGCGTCGATCTCAGGCTGAGACCCGAAGGATCGCGCGGTGCAGTTTGTTTGTCGAAAGAGCAAGCGCTCACTTACTACGATATCAAAGGTCGTACTTGGGAGCGGCAAGCGTTTATCAAAGCCCGCACCGTCGCTGGCGATCAGTCGCTTGGTGGCGAGATTCTTGCGAGGCTCGAGCCGTGGATCTATCGGCGCTACTTGAGCCTTGCCGATATCACCGGTATTCGCTCGCTCAAGCGTCGGATCGAACGCCACACGCGGACCGCTGGTGCTGGCGATCGCAATGTCAAAACGGGGCACGGCGGCATCCGTGATATCGAGTTCGCCATTCAGTTCTTGCAGCTTCTCAATGGCGGAACACTCCCCGACGTACGGACCGGCAACACCTTTGAAGCCATCGCGAGGCTCGCCGATGCTGGGTGTTTGACACATCAAGAGCGGACACTGTTGCGCGATAACTACAACGCGCTCCGCAAGCTGGAACATCGTTTGCAAATCATGTTCGACTTGCAAACGCACGTCTTGCCCGAAGGGAACGAAGAACTGCAAAAGCTCGCTGTTCGGTTGGGCTACCAAGACGACGCTCAAGTCACTGCGCGCGAACAATTTGAAAGCGAGCATCGCGAGCGAACGGAGCTCAATCGGCGAATTCTCGATCACTTGCTGCACGATGCATTCGGCGACGATGCGTCGGCCGAGCCCGAAGTCGATTTGGTGAACGATCCCGATCCCGAACCCGAGCGGATTGAAGCGGTGTTGGGGCGTTATCCGTTCCAAGACGTTCACGCTGCCTATAACAACTTGATGGCTTTGGCCGACGAGAAGATTCGCTTTCTTTCGACGCGAAGGTGTCGACATTTTCTGGCATCGATCGCGCCGCGACTCTTGTCGGCGATTGCCGCGACACCCGAGCCCGATTCGACGCTCGTGAATCTGAGCCGCGTGAGCGATTCGCTCGGTGGCAAGGCAGCGCTCTGGGAGCTGTTCAGCTCGAACCGCGCCACGCTCAACTTGTATGTCACGCTCTGTGCGGCTTGTCCCTACTTGGCCGAGATTCTGACCAGCAATCCGGGTATGATCGACGAGCTGATGGATAGCCTCGTCGTCGACGGTCTCCCTTCGCGAAACGGCCTGGAAACGACGCTCGCCGAATTGACTCGTGGAGCAGAAGACATTGAGCCGATGCTGCACAGCTTCAAGAACGCCGAGCATCTGCGCGTTGGCGTTCGCGATATCCTTGGCAAAGATAACGTGCAGCAAACCCACGCAGCGCTCGCCGATGTGGCCGAAGTCTGTTTGCTCGAGATCGCGCGACGCGAATACGCAAGCATGGTCGCTAAGTTTGGCCAGCCGTTCGTTGGCCCACTCTCCGACGACGAAGACGCCATCGACGCGACAATTGCGGCTGAGCTTGCCCCGCGCGTCGGCGAGCCCTGTGGGCTTGTGATTGTCGCTCTCGGAAAGCTCGGTGGTCGCGAGCCCAACTTCCACAGCGATCTCGACCTTGTATTCCTCTTCGAAGCCGATGGCCACACCCGGCACAACGGACGCTCGCGCGGACAAACAACCAACAACGCACACTTCTTTAGCGAACTCGCGCAGCGAATCATCAAAGTCGCCAGCCATATCGGACCGTTCGGCCGGCTTTACGAAATCGACTCGCGACTCAGGCCCACCGGAAGAAGCGGGACGCTCGCGCTCCCGATTGCTGCGTTTCATGATTACTTTGCCAGCGGACGGGCTCAGCTTTGGGAGCGTCAATCGCTTTGCAAAGCTCGCATTGTCTTTGGCGAACCTGCCGCCAGTCGCCTCGCTAATGACACCATCGTCGCCGTTGCCTACGGACCCGAGTGGACCACCGGTGCGGCCGAAGCAATTCGCCAAATGCGGGCACGGCTCGAACAATCGGCCACGCCGCGCAACCTCAAACGGGGTCGTGGCGGTACCGTCGATACCGAGTTCTTGGTCCAAATGTTGCAACTCAAACATGGTGGAAATGATCCCTCGGTCCGCGTGCCGGGCACGCTCGATGCGCTCAAAGCGTTGCAGCAAGCTGGCCATCTCGACGGCGGCGACGCCGCGTTTTTGCGAGAAAGTTACCGCTTCCAACGGAGCGTCGAATCACGAATTCGCCTGATGAACGCCGCCGGTCGCCACGAGTTGCCTACCGATCCTCGCGAACTCGCGCGACTCGCCTTCCTCCTCGGCTACAGCGACGCGGCCCGGCTTGAGAGCGAAGCTCAGGCGATGTTCGACCGTACTCGAGCGGTGTTTGAGAAGTATTTCGATCGCGAGCGCGAAACAACGAGCGAGTAGCGAGCTGGCTGCATTTTCTTGCTCCCCGTTTCTCACTCAGAACTCAATCACCTGCTCGTAACTCTTCGCCGGCAAAACAAAAATCTTCCCGTCTCCCATGCGCCCGGTGCGGGTGACTTCGATGATCTTGCGGACCACCTCGTCGACGCGGCTTTCGGCGACCCACAGCGTCACTTCGACTTTCGGCAAGAACGCTTGGCTGTATTCGCTTTCAGTGTAGCGGTCGAGGTAGCTCTTCTGGCGACCGACCCCTTTCACTTCGCGAACCGCCATTGCCTCGAGCGGTGCCCGGCGGAGACTCTCGAGTAATTTCTCGACCAGAAATGGCTTCACAACGGCAACGACTTGTTTCACGGCAGTTATCCCGCGTGGGAAAATGTTGAGCGACCAGAGATCGCGACTCCGAACGTTCGCCGCCAACGACTGTTCGATTTTAACTTGCGCAGCGACCGGGCGAAACACTCGGCCGTTGCCGGTAAACCAGTTACTCTGGCTCCTGCATCGTCAAACAGTGCAGCGCGCCGAGCCCCACCACGAGCCACTCGGCACGAATCGGCTCGATGCGATAGCCGGGCAACGCTTGTTCGAGTCGATTGAGGGCGACTTCGTCGGATCGTTGCCCAAAGACCGGTACAAAGACCGTTCTGTTGGCGATCAGAAAATTCGCATAACTGGCCGGCACAGGCAAATGACCGCCGGGACCATGCTCGTCGTCGGGGAAATCGTAGTGAAACAGATCAGGGACCGGTAGTTCAATAATCGTGAGTCGGTTGCCCGCTTGGTCGCGAGCTTGCTGGAGCGATTGCCAATTAGCGTCGAGCATCGCGAAGTCGGGGTGCGACTCGGGGGCGCGAATCGCCACGACTCGGTCGGCGGCGACGAACCTCGCGATATCGTCGATGTGGCCGTCGGTGTCGTCGCCCACAATGCCGCCGGGGAGCCAGATCACATGATTGGTGCCGAGCGATTCATGTAACTTCGCTTCGAGCTGCGCGCGACTCAACTGTGGATTGCGATTCGCGTTCAACAAACACTGCTCGGTCGTCATCACACTGCCAACGCCATTCACATCAATCGAGCCCCCTTCGAGCACGAAGTCGTGAATGCGAATCGGCAGGTTCAGGTGCCTTGCAATATATTGCGGGACAACATCGTCTTTGTCGCGGACTTCGTATTTGCCCCCCCAGCCGTTGAAGTGAAAGTCGAGGATCCCCCTAGCCGGTGTTTCGCTTTGGTTCTCTCCCCTGGGCTTCGTTACAAAAATTGGGCCGTAGTCACGAATCCATGAGTCATTGGTCGCTATGCCGAGTGTCGCCACGTCGACGACTTCCACCGACTCCGCCAACTTGCTTGTGAACTCGGCAAATTGTGCTTGAGCTCTTGGCAAACACCCGGGCCACGTCTCGACGTTGTGAGGCGGAGCCACCCACACCCGCGCGAGCGGCTCCCACTCGGCCGGCATACGAAAGCCCCCTTCGTTCTTGAACGAAGGGAGCGAGTCGGCGAAGTTAGTGAGTGGATGGGTCATTACTGATACACAAACACTTAGTCAATAAACCGTCGAGTAATCTCGTCGTAAGCATCAATCCGGCGGTCGCGGAAGAAGGGCCAGCCTTCGCGCAGGTAATCGATTCGCGACAAATCACAATCGACAACGAGCACTTCTTCATCGGTCGCCGACGCCTCGGCAACGATCGTCCCCCCGGGGTCGCAGACGAACGAGCCCCCCCAAAACTCAAGGTCATCTTCGCGGCCGACGCGGTTAATTGCGGCAACATAGACGCCGTTGCTGATGGCGTGGCTGCGCTGCATCGTTTGCCAGGCGGTGCGCTGTTGATGTTTGTCTTCGTTGGTTTCGCCATGCCACCAGCCGATCGCCGTCGGATAGAACAGAATCTCGGCTCCACGCAGTGCCGTAAGCCGGGCCGCCTCGGGATACCATTGATCCCAGCAGACCAACAGCCCTGCCTTGGCATGGCGAGTCGCAACCGCTTGCCAGCCCAAATCGCCCGGGGTGAAATAGAACTTCTCGAAGTACCGTGGGTCGTCGGGAATGTGCATCTTGCGATACTTGCCAATGATCTTGCCGGTGGGGTCGATCATGATCGACGTATTATGAAAAAGCCCGGCAGTGCGCTTCTCGAACAACGACGCAGTGATCTCGATGCCCAGTTCTTTGGCCAACGCACAAAACCGGTCGCTCGTCGGTCCCGGAATCGTCTCGGCCAAATGGAACAACGCCGCGTCTTCGACTTGGCAGAAGTACCGACTCGCGAACAACTCCTGCGTCGCCACAAGCTGAGCCCCCTGCGCGGCGGCATCGCGAATCATGTCGGTCGCGAGCACGATGTTCGCTTCGATACCTGCGCCACAGGCGTGTTGGGTGAGTCCGAGTTTGAGCGATTTTTGGGGCAAAGGCGGAGACCTTGTTCGGAAAGTTGTTCAGCCCAGAAAATCTACGTTAGTCTGGGTCAGAAATATACCCGGGCGGCGCCGCTTATCGGTCAGCACTCAGCCGTCAGCGAATGTCGGTTCCGAACAAGCCAACGGACAAAACGTCTCACGAAACCTCTTGTTTTGTCGTGTGAAGCGAAGCGTTTTGTCGCGAAAACGACAAACACGATTTCGTGCGACTTTATGACCTTGAATTTGTCGCTTTCGAAATCCCGAATCGGCTTGTTTTGTAGGGAATTTGGAAATCCCCATGCGACACTATCGAGTCCATTTTGGCGCTGCTTTTCTCCGAAAAGCGACTTTATTGTTTCGAGAGCGGGCAGAGGGTAGCAGGCAGAGAGCAATTGTTGCGGGTGGTAAGGAAGGAACGCAAAATAACTTCCTCATTGTGACGGTGAGCGAATAAATGGGACTGGCTCCGAGCGTATTGTTGGCTGCTGCCTCGACTGGTTTTGTGCTCGGTGCCTGTCCCATTTATTCGCGCTGGAGCGGAGTAGTC
>JBGSRO010000061.1:0-15893 GCA_041737535.1 Pirellulales bacterium
CCGTTCCGCCGGTGGTTCCGCCAGTCGGTGGCCCATTTGCTTGCCGCGAATCGGCCGTCGGCAGCGGAGGTGCCCCGGCACCCGCGCCGGGGAGTCCATAGCGATTCGTCTGAGCGAAGACATGGGGCACTAAAATTGTCGATGTGCCAACGACGAGAGCAATCATGGCAGCAAAACGCATGGCGAAATTCCCTTCCCGCCCCGAAATAGAGTCGCAGTCGCGAAACTCTCCAAGAGTTTCGGCCAATTCGGCGACCCGAGCATTGTGCGGAGTCTGGCAAACGGGGCAAGTTTGGTCAACGTCACTCTACGGGAGTTGCTCGCTAGCGTTTTGTCGCCCCTGGTGGAGCGATGCGACCATTAAATTGCCAGCACTGCTGGTTTTCTCGCCCCGTTGCGAGCGTTTTGTCGCAAAAAACGCGAATACGATTTCATGCGACTTTATCAACTCGGTAATGTCGCATTGAGTTTTCGGAAACCGCTGGTTTTTCAGTCGTTTATTGATTTCGGAAGCGACTTAATGGACGTCATTTTCGCGCTGGTTTTTTGCAAAAAGCGACAAAATGCCACCGCTTAGCGAGCGGCGAGCAGGGAGCGGGTAGCAGGAAATGGGGTGAATGGTGAATGAATCGCGCAGCGGAAATCGCTGCCGCTCGAGTGCGGCAAACTCTTTTCTATCAGGTCGCGTGGCCGATTTCCACAACGATTTTTGGCCATGTTGATGCGATCGCAGGATGACTTCGTCGACGGACTTGGGGCTCGCTAGGCTCAGCGATAACGCTCGACAATTGAACTTGCGCACGCAACTCGTCCAGCTTTTGCGAACTCGCGTTCGGACCCCGTGACAGATGGAGACCCTTGGTAAGTAACGCGATCACCGGCAAGTTCTGACTGGACGGCGTCTTTTCGAATAAAGTTGGCCCTATCACATCATCTTGCTCTGTCTTGTCGCGCCCTTTTTCATAAGATGGGGGCTGTTGAATTCAGTAGAGAAAGTCTCGAACAGACTCAATTAATGTTGTGGTTGGGCGCGCCTCACAGGTGCGAGTTCTCTGTTCGTGAGCATTGTCATGATGCCGCCTCTTTCCGATGGTCGTTGTTCATGCAAACTTGCCAACACTTGATCCGTTTTCTGTTGTTCGCGATTTCGGGGACCGCGGCCCTCGCCGAACCGACCGGCACACTATTCATCGTCGGTGGTGGTGACATCTCGGCCGAGGTCCGGGCTGAGTTTTTTCGGCTCGCTGGTGGAAAAGAGCGGGCCAAGATTGTCGTCATTCCCACGGCGAGTGAATTTGCCGACGATCCGAAAGAGGACGAATCGTATTTGGCAGAGTGGCGGAAGCTGGCACCAGTGAGCGTCGAGCGACTGCACACTCGCGATCGGGAAATAGCCGACGATCCGAAGTTTGTCGCGCCGCTGGCCGATGCGACAGCCGTTTGGATCAGCGGAGGCGATCAAAATCGTCTGGTCGAGGCCTATCGCGGCACGTTGGTCGAAGAGCAATTGCACGAGTTGCTGGCTCGAGGGGGTGAGGTCGGTGGCACTTCGGCCGGCGCGGCTGTCATGTCGGACTTGATGATTCAGGGAGGTGACCAACAGGCCACGACCGGGCCAGGATTGGCGCTGCTCAAGGGAATCGTTATCGATCAGCACTTTATCGCCCGAGGCCGCATCACGCGTCTGCGTGGTGTTTTGGCTGACTACCCTCGACAGGCCGGGTTGGGCATCGACGAAGGAACGGCCGCAGTCGTCAGCGGCAATTCGCTGATCGTGAAGGGAAAGAGTACCGTCACGCTGTTTTGGCCACGAGAGTCGCCGAAATCGGGCGAAGAGCGCGTATTGAAGGCGGGTGACGAACTCGATCTGGCGACTGTGCGATTGCGAGTGAGTCGTTAGCAACGACGTAGTTTGCCGAGCGGTGAGTACGCAAGAAATTGGATATCGCCGTCATTTCGGCGCAGGCGGGAATCCAGACGCCGTGTTCTCGATCTCGATGTTCGCCTGCACGGGAATGACATTGTGCCACCTCATTGCCTATCATCCTCTCATGCGAATCGTCCTCTGCTACCCCGTCGAACAAAAACACATCGCACAAATCGCGGCGGCCGCGCCGGGGTTTGAGATTGTCGATGCGGGTCAGCAGCGGATTGCTGAGCTGCTCCCCACGGCCGACATCTATTGTGGCCACGCAAAGGTGCCGGTTCCTTGGGACGAAGTCGTTGCCGCCAAGCGTTTACAGTGGATTCAATCGTCGGCGGCCGGGATGGACCATTGCCTCGTGCGTGCGGTGATCGAGAGTGACATTCCGGTCACGAGCGCCAGCGGGGTGCTCGCCAATCAGGTAGCGGAGCAGACAATGGCTTTGCTCGCCGGGGTGTTGCGGGGACTGCCGACGTTTTTTCTCGCTCAGCAGCGGCGAGAATTTATTCGCCGTCCGACGCGCGATTTACATAACGCACATGTTGGCATCGTCGGACTGGGGGGCAACGGGCGGCGGCTTGCGCAAGTCCTCAAGCCATTCCAGACGCGAATCTCGGCGACCGATTGGTTTCCTACGAACAAACCGCCTGAGGTCGACGCTTTGCTGGCGGCCGATGCGCTCGATGAACTGCTTCCGCAACTCGATATTTTGATCCTCACGGCTCCGCTGAATGACATCACGCGAGGGATGATCGACGCCCGCCGATTGGCGCTACTGCCGCCGGGTGCCGTGCTGATCAATGTTGCCCGGGGGCCGCTTGTCGTCGAAAGCGACCTCGTCGACGCCCTCGAGTCGGGACATTTGTGGGGAGCCGGGGTCGACGTCACCGAAGTGGAACCGCTGCCAGTCGAAAGCCGCCTCTGGAAGGCTCCGGGCACGATCATCACCCCACACGTGGGTGGGCAGGCGGCCAGCCGCATTGATGACATGACCGATTTGCTTTGCGAGAATTTGCGACGGTTTCAGGCGGGCGAGCGGATGATCAACTTTGTCGACAAACGGCTCGGATTCCCGATACCGCCAGATGTCGACTATTAAAAAAAGAGCCGCTGATGGACGCTGTTAAGTGCTGAAAGGAAAAGGAAAACGAGCTATCGCGAACATGCGTGACGCCGCAATTCTGGTGCCGGAGCCAAACTTAATGCGATTCCGCTGTGTTAATCTGCGTCCATCGACGGCTAAAATTCTTTCATTCTTGGCCAAATAAGCCGCTGGTAACTACGATAAGCGTAACGCCACCGGACCACATCGGTTCCGGCTCGACTAGACTCGCTGCCTCAGGCGGACGTAGAATCTGATCGTGCAGCGGTCCTTTCGAGGCGAAATTCGACGCAAAATCGAATCTCACACCGATTGGCCTGTGCATTGGTGGAACCCTTTGCTTTGGCGGAACCCTTTGCCTTCGCGGAATACGACGACGGAATGACCACGACGATTATTCAGGGCGCACGGACGGTGGCCTTTGGCGGAGCCGAACAGACTCCCCGCGATGACCAACTTCTTAAGCGGTACAACGAACTCATCAACCGCGATAAGCTCGGCTGGACCGAGCACCTTAGACTTGGGCGTTTGCTCGGGTCTGGTGGCCAAGGGCTCGTGTTCCTCAGCGAACGCCGCGGGACCGATGGCTTCACGCTGCCGGTGGCGCTCAAGTTTTTCTCGCCCGAGCGGTACGCCAACGAGCGCGAATATCTCGAAGCGATGCAGCGGATTGCCGAGGTGAGTTGCCGCGTTGCGACGATTCAACACGACAACCTGCTCGACGTACAAAATTTCATTGAGCGAAGCCGCATTCGCGTTCTTGAAATGGAATGGGTCGACGGCTACGACCTCGATATTCTGCTTACGCCGGCGATGCTCGAGCGGGCCCGCGAACGAGTGAGCCGCCGCCGGTGGCAATACATCAATAATGTCATCGCCACGAACGGGCCGATCCGCCCACGACTCAAGCCGGGCATGGCGGTGGCCATTCTCCGCGAAGTGCTGGGTGGGCTGGCCGCGTTGCACCGCGAAGAAATCATCCACGGCGACATTAAGCCCTCGAACATCATGGTCAAGCGCACTGGCAACGCGAAAATCATCGACATCGGTTCGGCCATCGACCTGAACAACATGCCAACAACACGGACTTGCACCCCGCGCTACGCGGCCCCTGAGATGCTCGAGCGCGACGAGTTCACCCCGCGCTCCGACCTTGCCAGCGCGGGCTACGTGCTGATTGAGATGCTATCGGGTCGGCCGCTGTTCGCGGGAATCAACGACTACGCGAAGCTCATGGAAGCGAAGCGTGCGTTACCGAACGAGCTGCACAAGATCATGCCCGACGAAGTGGCCCACAGCGAGCTGCTGATGACGATCTGCCGCCGACTCACGGCCGCCGACCCCCTGCTCCGTTACGCCAGCGCCGAACAAGCCGACACCGGTAGCGAAGGGCTCGCCGAATTCCAGCGGACGCTCGTGCGTGGCGACCTGGCGAGTGAGTATGAGAATGAACTGCGGGTTTGGCTTGAAGAGTTGGATTGAGCCAGCGAAAGTTGACGCAGCAAACCCAACACGGCAAGTGACTGTTCAGTACCGAATTGACGGTTGGGTCTGTCGGGCAGTGGGCAGTTGGCACCTGCTCCGCACTACTGGCAAGCCAGCAGTGGCACCCAAAGTTTCTCATCTGACAGTCCACTCGTTGCGTGTCTAGCGAAAGCAAGTGAGTCGCTTGCGGTACAGCAAGCGCGAGATCGACGAGCCCTTAAGAGAGCAACGGGCTTGGCGTGGGCACATTGGGCGTGTTTGCTCCCGACGAGCCGGTCACCGTGGTCAAGTGGCGAGGCCTCGGCGAACTGCGAACGCGATGGACCTGGCGTGAAGTCCGTAGACCATTGCAAATTGAAGGGTTTTCGCCAACGGAAGGGGACAAAACGAAAGCACAAAACAAACTGGCCTTTGCGCCGCTACGGAGCGTTTGCTAGTCTTCCGCCCCCGCCACGTCCTTCGCCAAGGAGAATGAGCATGGATGCTCGCTTGGTTATCGCTCGCCGCGTGCTGTTAGCAGTCGCGGTGATTGTTGTTTCAACAGTTGTTCTATCCGGCACGCCCATATTGGCCGCCGGTTATCGAACGGCTAATTTTGTGGTCAGCGCCCCCACGCCCGAGCTCGCCAAAGAGCTTGGCGACGCCGCCGAAGCGTGGCGGCAAAAGTTGGCGATCGAATGGATTGGCAGCGAAATGCCCACCTGGTCGCAGCCCTGCCCGATCAATGCGCGGGTATCGCCTCGGCTGGGTGCCGGTGGAGCGACGACGTTCATCTTCGACCGGGGTGAAGTTTTTGGCTGGGAGATGAACATTCAGGGCTCGCGCGAGCGAGTGCTTGATTCGGTGTTGCCTCACGAGATCACGCACACAATTTTCGCTTGTCATTTCCGTCAACCGCTGCCCCGTTGGGCCGACGAGGGGGCTTGCACGACCGTCGAACACGCGAGCGAAATCGCCACACAAGAACGGCTGTTGATCGACTTCTTACACAACGGCAAAGGGATTGCATTCAGCCAGATGTTCGCGATGAAAGAGTACCCGCCCGACGTGCTGCCTTTGTACGCACAAGGTCACTCACTCACGCGGTATCTCATCATGAAGCGTGGCAAGGCGGCTTTTCTTGAGTTCATTGGCGATGGGATGCGCGACGAAAACTGGCCCCGGGCTGTGCAGCAACATTACGGCACAGCGTCGCTATACGACCTGCAGAACGAATGGCTCGCGTGGGTCAAACAAGGGCGGCCAGAACTGATGCCCGCGGGAACGGGTGTGTTAGTTGCCGCGAACAACGCACGACCCACGATCGCCGATCAACAGGTGGTGCCGGCGACGAGTGCGGAACCGGTTCACGAATCGGCTTATGCTCGCGCGGCACGGGCGGGTGTGCCGAACGAGCCCGTTTATGATGCGTCGACCGGAAAAGTCTGGCGGCGCTAACGAATACGACACCGCTCGTTCCGTTTCAAACCTGAATTGGCGGGTGCCCACTGCCGGACAAGCCGGGCAGTGGCACCCGGCTGTCAAGTCAGCGTTGAACGGCCACTAGGCTGCCAAGCAATCAAGTCGAAGGAAGGCAGATGACCGGCGAGCGAGCGATGATCATCGGCGATCATCGGCATTTATCGGCGTTCCTTGGACTCACGACCCTGCACTGTCGTACTAAGGTTCATGACTTGCTTGCTCGGCGGCAGCGCTCGCTGCAATAACGGACTTGGTCCCAAACTCGCTGCCATTTTTTTCGCCATGCAAAATCACGACCGCAGATGGGGCAGCGCTTAGTGGGTAGCTCGGACTTCGCCTGTCGCTTCATTTGTGATTTTTGATTTGGTCGAGCATCCGGCCCGGCGAGCCCATGATGTTGTATCCGCCGTCGAGGTGCAGAATCTCGCCCGTAATGCCGCTCGACATGTCAGAGAGCAGAAACGTTCCGCTCTTGCCCGCTTCGTCGTGGGTGACGTTGCGACCGAGGGGTGCCATCGCTTCGTAGAGGCCGAGCATTTCGTCGACCCCCGCGCCGCGACCCGAGACGGTTTGCAATGGTCCTGCGCTGAGTGCATTGACGCGAACGCCATTAGCCCCCAGATCGAATGCCAGGTATTTGACAATCGAGTCGAGGGCCGCCTTGCAAACGCCCATAACGTTGTAGCCGGGCACCACTTTCTCTCCCCCGAAGTAGGTGAGCGTCAGCACGCTCGCCCCCGGGTTGAGCAGCGGTCGCGCCGCGTTGGCGAGCGCGAGCAGGCTGTAGGCACTGATCTCCATCGCCAATTTGAAGCCATCGCGACTGGTGCCGATTGTTTCACGCTTGAGGTCGTCGGGCAATGCGAAGGCAATCGAGTGGAGCAAAAAGTCGAGCTTGCCCAGCTTGCTCTCGCACTGTTGCATGAGTGCGGCAATGTGGTCGTCTTTGGTGACATCCATCGGCTGGAGAAAGCAAACGTGGTCATTCCCTTCGGTCAGTTTGCTGATCCGGCCGAGGTTTTTCTTCCGCTCGTCGTCGGGCTTGTCGGGCATGTACGAAAAACCACACTCGCCCCCCTCGCTCATCACCCGCTCGGCAATCGACCAGGCGATCGATTGTTTGTTGAAAACACCCGTGATGAGACCCTTCTTATCGGCAAACAGACCTGACATACCGCTCGCACCCAGCACTAAATGAAGAATCGAACAACGCTTGACGACGCTCCGAATCGTAACAGCTTCGGCCGCAAGTCGGAAGCGGGCCGCTGGCGAATTGCCATCAATCGCGCAACTGGGTATCGTCAGATTGACCCGCCCAGTGTCGCAATCTTGCCACGCCTCGGTCGAACCGACTCACGCACTCGCCACGCCAAGCCGCTATGCTCATTGAAGACTGGTCGTCGCTCTTTCGGCGACTCGAAGCGAGCGAATCGCCCATGTCGGCGGTGGCCCTCTGGCTGGCTGAGCAGCCGAGAGTTTCGGCTGCGGCGATTTTGGTGCCCGATCCACCGACTTGGAAACCGTTCGCGGCCGCTCCGCAGCAGTTCTTGCCATGGCCCGTCGCACTCGCAGCGGAAGCGGCCGAGTCGAATCGGATCGAAAAGTTGGGGGAGTGGCTTGCCGTGCCACTTCCGGGCAGCGCGAGCCGCGTGGTGGTGCTGCGAGCTCGCGATACGACGATCAACGAAGCGCTGGCGGCACAATTGCAGGCCGTTGTCGATCATGCCGAGTGGTTGACGCGGCAACTTTCGGAGTCGCAGCAGTCACAAACGCTACTCACAATCATCAGCCAGTGGAGAAGGACCGACGACTTGCCGGCGCTGCTGGAACACATGGCCGAGGCGGCAACGAAGCTGTTCGATTGCGACCGGGCAACAATTTTCTTGTGGGATCGCACGAATAAGACGCTCGTCGGACGCCCAGCGCTGGGGCTTCCGAATCGTGAACTGCGCATCCCCGATAACGTGGGTGTCGTCGGTCGAGTGCTCGCCAGCGGCGAAGCGTTACGAGTGAACATCGACGACAATCACGCGGCCATTTATACGGGAGTCGACAAGACATCGGGCTATCGCACTGAGTCGCTGCTGTGTGTTCCGCTGGCGACCTTCGTGGGCGAGCGGCTGGGCGCTTTTGAACTCATTAACAAGCGCGGCGGGCGTTTCACATCGAACGACCAGACCGGTCTCGCCGAGCTCGCCCGCCACGCGGCAGTGGCCCTCGCCGAGACGCAAGAGTGGACGCGGATGCTCGCGCAAAATCAGCAGCTCGTCGAGGCCACTTCGCAGGTCGACTTCGTTGGCGACTGCGCGTCAATCGAGTCGCTGCGGCGGACGATTCGTGCGGTTGCCGACACCGAACTTGCGGTGCTGTTACTGGGCGAAAATGGTACCGGCAAGGAAGTCGTCGCACAGTGTTTGCACAACGCGAGCCGCCGGCGACTGGCACCCTTCTTGGCCGTTAACTGTGCCGCGCTGACCGAAACGCTGCTCGAAAGTGAACTGTTTGGGCACGAAAAGGGAGCCTTCACCGACGCCCACGCGACGCGCGTCGGCAAGTTTGAGGCGGCTTCGGGCGGAACAATATTGCTCGACGAGATCGGCGATATGAGCCTTGCCGGGCAGGCAAAACTACTCAGAGTGCTCGAAGAGAAAGTGATTGTCCGCGTCGGCGGAACCGCCAATATCGAGACCGACGTTCGCGTTGTCGCCGCCACGAATCGCAATCTTCCAGCGCTCGTTCGCGACAAACGCTTTCGCGAAGACTTGTACTATCGGCTCAATGTGGTGTCGATCGAAATGCCGGCATTGCGCGATCGGGGCGACGACATTGTGTTGCTCGCCGACCATTTCCTCACGCACTTCTGTCGAAAGCAAGGAAGAAGAACGCCCGAGTTGACGGCCGCCGCTAGAAAGCGACTGCTCGCACATCGTTGGCCCGGCAATGTCCGCGAGCTGAGAAACTTGATGGAACGACTCGCCTATTTGTCCGACGGCAACCGCATCGATGCCGACGACTTGGCGTTCGTGCTCTCGCCCGGCGCGAGCGATGATTGGTTTCATGGAAGCGAACCACTGCAAGACGCAACGAAAGAGTTTCAAATCAAATACATCAATCGAACGATCGAGCGACTACGGGGCAACGTGACCGAAGCCGCGAAAGCGCTTGGTCTCCATCGGTCGAACCTCTATCGCAAGATGAAACAACTTGGGATGAGTACCGACGATGACGCGGGTGACGGCGAGCCTTAGGGCTAGCTGGCCAACAACTTCCTTACGTCGATCGCGATATTTTTCTCAAACGACCGGGTGCCATTTGAAAATCGGGGAGCTAAGGAAAAACCGCCACGACGCGGCGAGCGCCAAGAGCACAGCGAAAAAGCTCGCCAAACTGCTTATTGACACCCTTGCGTCAGAAACTCAACGTTAACAATGCTGTTTTCAATGGCAAAACAGTCATTATATTCAGTTTTCGAGGCAAGTACGCGCGCGAGGATCGATCGACTTGGCAGTTCACTGCTGGTTCTGATCGAGAGCGATCGCGCCAAGTCCGCTGCGTTCTTGGCGCTCGTTGCGTCGTGGCGGTTAACTGAACTACGACCGGCAAAAAATGTCGGTGCAGCTTGCGAAATCGGGAAGTTAATTCGCGGGCGAGCCTTAGCCCACTTCTTCGCGAACGGCTTCGGTGATTACCGCAAGCATCTGCTGCAATTCGTTAATTGGGATCGCCAAAGGAGGCATCACATAAACTTGATCGGCACGAGGGCGAAGCCAAACGCCCTGCTCCAAAGCACGCCGAGCGATTCTGTAGCCGATTGGCAGGGCAACACTAGATTCTTCTTCGAGATCAAATGCGGCGATGATTCCCTTCGCTCGCGGGTGTCGAACCGACGGAAACTCATTCAACTGGTTGAGCCAATCGCGTAAAACGATTTCACGCTTGCTAACGCCATCGAGCGTTGCCAGTTCGTCGAACATATCGAGAACTTCCAGCGCCGCCGCTGCCGCTGCGGGATTGCCGCTGAACGTGTGACCGTGGTAAAGAGCGCGGCCCGAGTTGCGATCGCCGAGAAACGCTTCCCAAATACAACTGTGCGTAATCGTCGCCGAGAGTGGCAAATAACCACTCGTGATCCCTTTGCCGAGGCAGAGAAAATCGGGCACGACGTGCTCTCGTTCACAGGCGAACATGGTGCCTGTTTTGCCGTACCCCACGGCGACTTCGTCGGCGATTAGCAGCACATTGTGCTCGCGGGCGTGTTGGGCCAACGTACTAAGAAAACCAGTGGGCTGCATCACCATGCCGGCCGCACATTGCACGAGTGGTTCTATGACGATGGCGGCCAGTTCGCCAGCATGCTTCGCCAAGACCGCTCGAATCGGCTCAAGTAGCGCGACCGATTGCTCGGCTTCGGAGAGGTGGGCGAGCGGACGTGGATCGGGCGATGAAACCTGGATTGTTTCCATCAAGATTGGCTTGAAGAGCGCGTGAAACTTACCGATGCCACCGACCGCGGCTGCGCCCAGAGTGTCGCCGTGGTAGGCGGCTCCGAACGAGAGGTACTTTGTTTTGTTGGGCTGAGGCTGGGGGCATTGTTGCCAATACTGAAACGCCATTTTCAGCGCGACTTCGATGGCGCTCGAACCATCGCTACCGAAGAAAACGTGTTCGAGTCCGCCCGGCGCGATGTCGGCCAGGCGTTTGGCGAGCTCGATCGTCGTCGTGTGCCCCATGCCGAGTGATGTGCAGTGGGCGATCTGCGAGAGCTGGCGAGTGATCGCGGCATTGATTCGCGGGTTCGCGTGGCCAAAAACATTGCACCACATGCTGCTCGCACCATCGAGCAAACGCCGTCCGTCGGCCGTGATGAGCCAGCACCCTTCGCCCCGCTCGATCACCAGCGGCTGGTAGTCACCCATCTGAGTGAACGCATGCCAGTGATGGTGACGGTCCCACTCGGCCAGTGTTTCGAGGCTTTGATTTCGCTGTTCGAGCATTGGCTAACAGGCATGGTCCTACCAAACGACTTGCACTTCAGCGCCCACATGGACGCCGAGCATCATTTGAGCGCTGTCGTCGACGATCGCGAGTTCGAGTGTGCCACTCGAACCGACGATCGCAACGAGTGTCATCGCCGGTTGCTCGCCGTAGGTCGCGAAGATGCCAAACGTTTCGTGGCCATCGCAGGCAACACGCACCGACTCATCGCGCGGCGCAGTGGCGAGCTGGTCGGCGGTAATGTTGCTGATGAGATTGCCGAAAGAGTCGATCTCGACGATCTCGCCTGTTATGCTCTGTCCCACAATAGTCGCCTGGGGAAGCGGGATAGTAGTAATCACATCGCGGGGCGGTCCGAGCCGGCGGGGATCGAGACCTGAGGCGAGTTTCCCGACGACTGGTGCCATGATGTCGCGACCGTGGAAGGTGGGGGTCACCGCTGGCAGCCAGAACTCGGGCTCGCTGATAGCGAAGATTCTAAGGGGTGATTGCCGAGCCGCCAAGCAACTAAGCAGCCCATTGTCGGGACAAACGTATCGCTGGTTGTCAATTTCGACATAAACGAGCTCGCGATCGGTGCCGACACCCGGGTCGACGACTGCCAAATGAATTGTCAGGGCTGGAAACCACTCGGTTGCGTGATCCCACACGCGCGCAGCAAAAGCAATGTCTTGAGGCGGGACCGCGTGGGTCAGGTCGACGATGGTCACCTGCGGACACTCGCGGAGAATGACCCCCTTTATCGCCGCCACGTAACGGCTACCCTCGCCGAAATCGGTGGTGAGCGTCACGATGGGGGGCGAACCGTCCATCGCTACACGCTGTTTCCGCCGGCGACGATCGCGATGCACAGATCACGGATGCGATTCGGGTCGGCATTGGGGTTTTGTTTGCGCGCCTGGCCAATCAGCGCACCGATGGCTTTGATCTTGCCAGCTTCGAGGTCGGCCACAATTTGCGGATTGGCGGCCAAGAGTGTCCGGCAAAGATTTTCGAGTTCGCTTTCGTCGACCGCTTCGATGCCGAGCCGCTCCATCGCGGCGTTGGCCGACTCGCCATGTTCGATCATCGCCATCAGTACGTCGCGCGCGCGGGGGCTGGGGATTTCGCCAGCGGCGAGTTTCTTAATGAGCTCGGCAAGCGACATGGGTGTGAGCGGCAGTCCGCTGAGACTTTGCCCCGTTTGGTTAAGGTGCCGCTGGATGTCCTGCGTGACGAAGTTGGCGACAGCCTTGGCGTCGCCACTCGCTTCGGCCGCGGCAACGAAGAAGTCCAACACCTCACGACCCTGATTCACTAGTACACTGGCGTCGTATTGGCTAAGCCGCATTTCTGCTTGCAACCGCTCGCGCAGTTGTTGAGGCAACTCCCCCAGGCCCTTGCGCGCTTGTTCGATTTCTTCGGCAGTGAAAACGACCGGCACCAAGTCGGGGTCGGGGAAGTAGCGATAGTCGCTCGATTCTTCTTTACTCCGCTGAGCCTTGGTGCGACCGGCCGCGTCGTCCCAGCCACGCGTTTGCTTGGGGACGTCGCCGAGGCGTTGATGAGTTTCTTGCCACTCGCGAAATTGCCGCTCGGCTTCGTATTCGATCGCTCGCTCGACCGCGCGAAAACTGTTGAGGTTCTTGATCTCAACGATTGGTGTTGCGACAACTTCGCCACGTACGTCAATGTGCAAATTGACGTTCGCGTCGACCCTGAGACTCCCTTCCTGCATGTTGCAATCGGAGACGGCCAAGTAGGTCAGTAACAATTTAAGCTCGTCGAGATAGGCACGCACTTCGGCCGCGCTGCGCATGTCGGGCGCCGACACAATCTCCAAGAGCGGCGTGCCGGTGCGGTTCAGGTCGATGACGCTGTCGCCCCGCCCTGTCGCTTCGTCGTGAACGCTCTTGCCGGCGTCTTCTTCGAGGTGAGCGCGGATGATGCCCACTTTTTTGGGTGCGAATCGCTCCTGCGGATCGTCGATTGCCACCCAGCCATCGTTCGACATCGGCAGATCAAACTGGCTGATCTGATAGCCCTTTGGCAAGTCGGGATAGTAGTATTGTTTGCGATCCCACTTGGTGAACTCGGGAATCTGGCAATTGAGTGCGAGCGCCGTCCGCAGCGACAGCCTGAGCGCTTCGCGGTTCATCACCGGCAGCGAACCGGGCAGCCCGATGCAAACGGGGCACGTTTGCGTGTTGGGCTCCGCACCAAATTTTGTGCTGCAATGACAAAACAGCTTGCTCACTGTCGCAAGCTGCACGTGCGTTTCGAGACCGATGACAATCGCATAAGGCTCGCTCATGGATGCACCTCGACAATCGCGCGGCGCGTGTGCCAATCGGCGGCGGTTTGATACATCACACCCGCTTTCAGCAGCATCGGTTCCGCTAGTGGTGGGCCTTGCAGTTGCAACCCGATCGGTAACCCCAGCTTCGAGAAGCCACAGGGGAGCGACAATGCCGGAATGCCGGCGAGGTTAGCTCCTACCGTGAATAGGTCGACGAGGTACATCGCCAGCGGGTCGTTGTCCATCGAACCAAGTGTCATCGCGGGAGACGCCGTGACGGGGCCAATAAGCAGATCGACTTGCTCGAAAGCCTGGTCATAATCTTGGCGAATGAGCCGTCGCACTTTGAGGGCTTTCAGATAGTACGCATCGTAATAGCCAGCGCTCAGTGCATAGGTGCCCAGCATGATCCGTCGCTTCACTTCGGCCCCAAACGCTTCGGTACGACTGTTGCGATACATGCGGACGAGTGTGCTGTCGATGTTGCTGGCGCCAGAGGCCCGCTCGGCGGCGAGTTCTCTTTCGACGTCGGCAACACTTGCCCGATGACCGTAATGCACTCCATCGTAACGTGCCAAATTGCTCGACGCCTCGCACGGCGCGATGACGTAGTAAGTGGCCACGGCATACTTGCTGTGGGGCAACTCGACTTCCACAAGCGACGCGCCAAGAGACTCGTATTGCAACATGGCGGCTTGAACTGCGTCGCGAACTTCGGCGTCGACCCCTTCGCCCAGATGCTCACGGGCGTAACCAAGTCGCAAACTCTTTAGCGGCTGAGAAATCGAAGCGATAAGATCGTCCGGCAACGTCTCGCCAAGACTCGTCGAGTCGCGGGAGTCGTGACCGGCGATCGCTTGAAACAACAATGCCGCGTCGGGCACTGTACGCGCCAGCGGCCCAACTTGATCGAGGCTGCTCGCAAATGCAATCAGCCCGTAGCGACTGACTCGGCCATAAGTTGGTTTGAGTCCCACAACGCCACACAATCCGGCCGGTTGGCGAATCGAGCCCCCCGTGTCGGTGCCAATCGAAAGGGGGGCCATATCGGCCGCCACGGCAGCGGCGGCTCCGCCGCTCGAACCGCCGGGCGAACGGCTTGTGTCCCAAGGATTCCGAGTGAGCTGCATCGCCGAGTGCTCGGTCGAGCCCCCCATCGCGAACTCATCCATGTTCGTGCGGCCCAACAGCACCGCGCCCGCCTGTTTGAGCTTTGACACGACCGTTGCATCATAGGGAGGGCGGAACTCGGCCAGCATCCGACTCGCACAGGTCGTGAGTTGCCCTTGCTCACAGAGAATGTCTTTGACGGCGACGGGTAAACCGAGCAGAGGCGAATGGTCGCCCGACTTTCGCTTCGCATCGGCCGCGTCGGCCTGTGCGAGGACAGCGTCGGGATCGACGCGCAAGTACGCACCGATCTTGGAATCGCGACTCGCAATGTTTTCGAGGTACGCGCTGGTCAGTTCGCGACTCGAGAGTTCGCCAGACGCGAGCTGCTTCGCTTGCTCGACGGCCGATAGTTGCGTAAGAGACATCGGCTAAGGCCAGCACGAAGAGTAATGGGCGGGCGACTAATCACCCAGCACAGCGGGAACCTATTCACCCAGCACAGCGGGAACCATGTAACCTTCGTCGTTGTGAGCAGGTGCATTACGCAAAGCGTCATTGCGAGGCAAACTGACCGCGACGCAATCATCTTTGAGCACATTATGAAGCTCGACCGCATGAGCCATCGGTGACACACCGTCGGTATCGACCTCGGCGAGTTGGTCGACGTACCCAACAATCGACTGCAGCTCGGCGGTCATCGCATCGAGCTCGCGTTCATCGAGCCGCAATCGCGAAAGGAGCGCGACCTTTTCGACATCGGCACGAGTCAACGACATCGCGACCCCCAGTGGCAAAACGCAGTGGCAACACTCAGCCGCTACTTCTTCAGTTCGACTGGCAGCGAGAACGGTTTATGGCGAACGACCTTGCGAATTCGGCCCGTACGGATGCACTGAGTGCAAACCATCATCGAGCGGTTGCCCCCTTCGCCATCGGTGACATTCACCCGTTGCAAGTTCGGTTTGAACCGCCGGCGGGTGATGCCGGTGATTTTGGTACCGACGCCGCCGAGGTACTTTTTCTTGCCGCGAATCGTCACTTGATTACCGAACTGCGAAAACTTGCCGCAGGTTGCACATTCCCGAGCCATTTTGCCCTGTCCTTTATACCGTAGCTTTCACTCAACGCGCGTCTCGGGCGGGCCACGCGGCCCAACCCTCATTCATCAATAAGTTCGCAAGTATAACCACCGTCGGCATTTACGCAATGCGGGAAGCACACAAGTGTCTGACAAGAAACTATTATGGCCGGGTTTTTCGCAGAGACCTATTCAAGAAAAACCGCAAAGACGCGGAGAACGCCAAGACGATGCCACGAAAGAGGTTGGCAACGCACGACTTTCGAGAAGTGAAACGAGAGCTACGGAGCGCCACAAATGGAAAACTAAGTCGACGAGCCTAAGAACCTATCCCAGAACCTCAAGAATTCCACCACAGGATGTGAGCGAAGACGAGATGCAACAAGGCTTCGTAGTTTTTGGCCTTCTTTTCCCACCGCACCAGAATGCGGCGGTAGCGATTGAGCCACGAAGCGAT
>JBGSRO010000062.1:0-5573 GCA_041737535.1 Pirellulales bacterium
ATCGCTTCGTGGCTCAATCGCTACCGCCGCATTCTGGTGCGGTGGGAAAAGAAGGCCAAAAACTACGAAGCCTTGTTGCATCTCGTCTTCGCTCACATCCTGTGGCGGAATTCTTGAGGTTCTGGGATAGGTTCTTATTACGGATAGACGTTGCGTACTGTAGTCCAACGGCTCGCGTTGAGGACAACAGCCGAGTTTTCCCCATTCCTTTTCGAGTTGGCCATGGACACTGCAGATACCGGAAACGATTTGAGCGGCAAGGAGCTAGTCGATGAAGCCACACCTTGGAGCAACTACGTCAACCGTCGGCAGTTGTTAAAGCTTGCCGTTGGCGGAACCAGCGTAGCCGCGACGGCCGGCATCTATCGTTGGTTTAACCCAACTCGACAATTCATGCCATCCACCGATGCATTGGCGGGACTGGTCGATTCCGGACTTTCACGTGACGAACTGCTCGTCCGCGGCTGGCTGGTCGATGAGTCGATGACACGCGAGCAAGATATTCTCACTTACAACAACTTCTATGAATTCACGACCGACAAAGTCGCCGTCGCCAAATCGGCGGAAGGATTCGACACCACCGGCTGGACTGTCGAAGTGGGGGGCATGGTGCACACGCCTCGCAAGTTCACTATCACTGACCTCAAGGACCTCGCACCACTGGAAGAGCGTGTTTATCGCATGCGGTGCGTCGAGGCGTGGTCGATGGTTATCCCTTGGAATGGCATACCGCTCGCGGCGCTAATCGCGGCGGTCGACCCGATGGCCGAAGCGAAGTATGTCGCATTCGAGACGTTGCTTGACCCCGAGCGCATGCCCGGACAAAAAACGAGCGTCCTCGACTGGCCCTACGTCGAGGGACTCACTATCGACGAAGCCATGCACCCGCTCGCGATTTTGGCGATGGGAATCTACGGGCGCGAGCTTCCGCCGCAAGATGGCGCGCCGGTACGGCTCGTGGTGCCCTGGAAATATGGCTTCAAGGGCATAAAGTCGATCGTCAAGATCACGCTTGTATCGGACGAGCCCCCCACGACATGGAACCTGCGATCGCCGCGCGAGTACGGGTTTTATGCCAACGTGAATCCGGCAGTCGCTCATCCGCGCTGGAGTCAGGCGACTGAGCAGCGGATCGGCGAGACGGGGCGTCGCCCAACGCTCCCCTTCAACGGGTACGAAGCGCAAGTCGCGTCGCTTTACGCCGACATGGACCTTGCGGAGAATTTTTGAGCTCTTCAATACTTCAATCAACCATCCAGTCATGGTACTTCAACGATGAACGATGTCATCTTTCTCCGTCGATTGATCTTGGTCTGCGGACTCATTCCGTTGCTCATCTTAGGATGGGATGTGTGGCGTGACCAACTAGGCCCGAATGCTGTGAATCAATCGCTGCATATCACGGGCATCGTGGCGCTAGTATTGCTGTTCTTGACGCTGATGGTGACGCCGCTTAAGAATCTCACCGGATGGAACACGATTGTGGCCTATCGCCGGCGTCTTGGGCTGCTTGGATTCTTTTATGCCTGCGTGCATCTGGTGATTTATGTGGTGTATGACCGCGCGCTGGTGATGTCGAGCGTGATCGAGGAAGTCCTCACGCGACGCTATCTGCAAATTGGGGCGCTTGCCGTATTGCTGATGGTCCCGCTGGCGGTGACTTCGACAAACGCGATGATTGCGCGGATGGGAACGAAGCGCTGGAAGCTGCTGCATCGTTTGACTTACGTTGCCGTCGCCCTGGGCGTGCTGCACTATTTCCTGCTGGTTAAGTCTGACACGCGGCAACCGATTGCGTTTGCTGCCGTGCTGACGCCGGTGTTGGGATATCGGGCCTATCGCCGCTACGGCGAGCTTCGCAATGCCGAACGCAAACTAAAGGAGACACCGACACAGCCATCGGCGGTCAAGTCGATGACAGGCAAGGCGGGAACCGATCGCTTTCGAGGAACGCTGCGAGTCGCGCGTGTGTTTCAAGAAACCGACAATGTCAAGACGTTTCGATTCATGTCACCAGACGGTGGTGCTCTGCCATTTGAATATCGGGCGGGGCAGTATTTGAACCTAGCACTCGATACCAAGCAAGGCCGCATCCGGCGGTCTTACACACTTAGCTCTTCTCCCACGCGGCAAGGATACGTCGAAATCAGCGTCAAGCGCGATCCTCGCGGTGTAGGCTCGCAGCATTTGCACGATCATGTGCACGAAGGCGATTTGATCGAACTGGTGGCGCCTCTTGGAAATTTCACGTTCGATCCGAGTTCAGCCGAAGCAGTGATTCTCATCTCCGGCGGTGTTGGAATCACGCCCGTCATGTCGATCCTCAGGCACCTGACCGATCTTTGTTGGGAGCATCCGATTTACTTTATCAATTCGGTGCGAACGAAAGCGGATATCGTGTTTAAAGTTGAACTGGAACAACTCGCACAGCGATTCCCGAACTTGCACTTGACAACAGTCGTTTCCGACGGCGCACCGGACGATGTTTCGTATTTCAAAGGGCGAATCTCGGCCGATATGCTCACCAAGGTGGTTCCCGATATCACCAAGTTTCCGGTCTTTCTGTGTGGTCCCGGTCCGATGATGGACGGCACGCAGCAGTTGCTGATAGGCCTCGGTGTACCAGCCGAGCAAATCCATACCGAGGCGTTCTTATCAACCGGACCAGCAGCCGAGCCGCCGCCGGCGGAAACCGGCGCGGCGACGATTCATTTCACTCGTTCGATGAAGCAACTACATCTGAAGCCGGGACAAACGATTCTTGACTTGGCCGAAGATTCGGGCATCGACCTAGCGTGGGAGTGCCGGGCCGGCGTGTGCGGCCAATGTCGCGTTAGGTGCCAATCGGGCGAAGTTCACATGGCGAGCCGCGAGGCGTTAACCTCTCAAGAGATTGCTGGTGGTTGGATTCTCGCCTGCCAGTCGCGACCCAAGACGGCAGAAGTGAGTATCGAAGCATAGTTTTTTTTGCTGCTCGAGGTGGCCAAAAATCGTTGTCGAAATCGGGGCGGCGATCTGCTAAAACAAGGCTCGTGCGACGTGGCTCGCGAACGGCTGTCGCGCTTGAGGATCGCGCTTGCCGGATTTGCGGCTGGCGCCTTAATCCGGCCTACGATCTGGCTCGAGCAGGGCAGACGTTTTGATGGTTTTAGAGCCGTTGGCTTTTCAAAACCCAGCTCCCTCGACAACCCGCCCGATGCAAAAAAACCGGAAAAACAAGAGCCATTCCGCGCTGCCGGGAAGATACACCCCCCAGGGTTTTGAACCCATGAATCGTGTTGGGGCCAATAGGATCAAAACTATCAAAACGACCAAAACGGCGCGGCCGTTGGATCGGTGGCTGGCCGTGGGGCGGTCGCTAGCGTGATGCCGACTGCTATCGGCCCGGGGGGGGCGATTCGCTATGCTCGCTGGGCCAGCAGTTGGCAGGGGTTGGCGACCCTTTGCTTCGCACAAGTCGATCATCCGGCGAATCGTCAATCGTCAGGTAGGTGTGCCACTGGCTCTGCCAGTGCATGCCGACATCGCGGAAACGTCTGCGAATCACTGGCAGAGCCAGTGGCACACGCTCACTGGCAGAGCCAGTGGCACACTTCGGGCGAGTCGGAGCGATGGGCCGAATAGCTACTGAGACAACAAACAAAACACCGCGGAGATAATGTCGTGAAGATCGCCGTTTTTCTGCCGAACTGGATTGGCGATACCGTGATGGCGACACCGGCGCTCCGGGGCCTGCGGACGCTCGCTGGCGGCGGACAGCTCGTCGGCGTGATGCGACCCTACGTGAGCGAAGTGCTCGAAGGGCTTGATCTGTTCGACCAACAGGTGCTTTTCAGTCCGAAGTCAAAACATTCGGAGCTGAAAACGGGCCGGGCTATCGCGCATCTCAAGTCGCTCGATGTCGACATGACCGTCAACCTCACCGGGTCGCTGCGAACCGCTTGGATGGCGTGGCGTTCGGGCGCGCGTCGTCGCGTCGGCGCGGCTCGCGACCTGGGGCGAATGCTACTCACCGACGTAGTCGAACACTCCAAACAACACATGTTGGCAGTCTCCCAAGTCGACCGCTTCATCGAGATCGCCGCTGCCGCCGGTTGCCGTGATTTAACTCCACAGCTTGTGCTGGCGACTACGCCCGCCGACGAAGAGGCAGCCGACGCCGTGTGGAACCGGCTTGGCTTGCCAGCGGGCGACAATGTTGTCGTCTTTAACGGTGGCAGCGCCGGCGGATCGGCAAAACACTGGCCGGTGACTCATTTTGCCGCGCTCGCCCAGCAAGTTGTCTCCAAGCTCGGCATGAGCGTGCTAGTCAACTGTGGCCCATCGGAACGCGACTCGGCCCGCGACATTGTCAGGCTGGCCGGTTCACCCCACGTGACGAGCCTCGCCGACTTCGAACTCCCGATTGGCCTCAGCAAAGCCGTCATTCGCCGCAGCCGGTTGCTCGTCACCACCGACAGCGGCCCCCGCTTCTTTGGCGTCGCGTTCAATCGGCCGGTCGTCGCACTGTTCGGTTCCACTCCGCCCGAAATGACCGCCACCCAAAGCCCTCTTGAGACGCAACTCGCACTCGGCCTCGACTGCCAACCTTGCATGAAACGAACCTGCCCACTGGGCCATCACCAGTGCATGACCAATCTCACGGCCGACCGGGTGATGAGCGACATTGAACGAGCGCTCGAGAACGAGCGACGCAGTGCATCGGCCGCGTAGGCGAAACTACTCGGCGGAAGATTCGGTTTCGGGCTCGGCCGAGACTGCGGAATTGGAAGGGACGCAAGGACCAGAACTTCCTGCGGGCATTCTGTACAAGCCCGGATCGATGGCCCACAATGCCACCTGCGGTACACGCAAATTCTCCCGCGTCACCATCAAGTCAACGAGAACTCGTATGGCGTACGTTGATCCCGAGAAGGAAATCGTCAAGCGGTGCGAAGCCTTGATAAAGGCAGTCAATTCGGGTTTGGAAAAGTATTATCGAAAGTCGGCGCCGAAGGCCGGTTCGGCCAAGAAAGCCCCCAGCGAAAAAAAAGGGGTTGAGATTGAGCAGATCTCGCTTTACCTCAGTAAAAATAAGGCCACGAAAGGCCGTACTCCCGAGCAACAGGCCGAGATGGTGCTGAAAGGTACCTCCTGGACCTGCAATTCTTCGCATATGTCATTGGCCGCCCGAGACTTGGCAATGAATTTCGGTGGCAAATTCGTTACCAATTTTAGCGTTTTGACGAAAGACAAAGACAAGGAAAAACAGAAAGCGAAGCAAGCCGCATATGACGAATTCGTGTCGCTTTTTAAAGACGCGATGAAAGCTCAAGAGTTGCGTAACTACAAAAAAGGAAAAGACTTCCTACCGGCAAGTGCCGATCCATTGCACATGGAACTCCCCGACTCGCGTCTGAAAGACGGTGATCCGCCCGTAATCGCATGTCTGGAATAGTAACCGTTCACGCCCCGGTGCAAGCACCCGAGAAACCGGGCTAGACTCGCACGGTCGATTTCGGCCCCAATACTTGCATGAGCAAGTTGCCGCCGGAACTGGAAGCCGAAATGACGCCCGCTGTCAAAGCGGCTTT
>JBGSRO010000063.1:0-3527 GCA_041737535.1 Pirellulales bacterium
ATCGCTTCGTGGCTCAATCGCTACCGCCGCATTCTGGTGCGGTGGGAAAAGAAGGCCAAAAACTACGAAGCCTTGTTGCATCTCGTCTTCGCTCACATCCTGTGGCGGAATTCTTGAGGTTCTGGGATAGGTTCTTATTACCCACGCAATCCGCTCGATGTGCTCGCCCAACAAATCGTTGCCATCGCCTCGATTGAAACAATCGAGTTCGACGAGTTGTTCGCACTCGTGCGCAGCGCGGCACCCTATGCCGAACTTTCGCGTGGTGTGTTCGAGAGTGTGCTCGACCTGCTTTCGGGGCGTTACCCATCGGACGAGTTCGCCGAGCTGAGGCCGCGCATCTCGTGGGACCGAATCGCTGGAACGATCGCGGGTCGCAAAGGTTCGCAGAGTATCGCGATACTCAACGGCGGCACGATTCCCGACCGCGGACTCTATGGTGTGTTCCTACAAGGCGAAGGGGGACAGCCGGGCACGCGCGTGGGAGAGCTCGACGAAGAGATGGTCTTCGAGACGCAGACGGGCGATGTGTTTCTACTTGGTGCATCGAGCTGGCGAGTGCTCGACATCACCCGCGACCGGGTGCTGGTTGCCCCCGCGCCCGGGGAGCCGGGAAAAATGCCATTTTGGCGCGGCGACGGACCGGGGCGACCACTCGAGTTTGGTCGCGCGGTTGGAGAACTGACACGCGAACTCACCAGTGCGACGCGAGCCGATGCAACGACGCGACTCGAATCGCAGCATGCGCTCGAGCCCCAAGCGGCGAAGAACTTGCTGCAATATCTCGACGATCAACGCGACGCGACCCGCCAGGTGCCGAGCGACCGCACGATCGTCATCGAATCGTTTCTCGACGAGATCGGGGACTGGCGCGTCGCGGTCCTCTCGCCGTTTGGAGCGCGGGTTCACGCGCCGTGGGCAATTGCCGTCGCCGCACGACTTCGCAGTGAATCGATTGGTGAAGTCGACTTTGTCTGGTCGGACGATGGCATGGTGTTTCGTCTTCCACAGTCCGACGCGCCACCGTCAAGCGAATGGTTCTTGCCACGCAGCGACGAAGTCGAAGAACAAGTGACGCGGCAACTTGGCTCGACCGCGATGTTCGCGGCGCGGTTTCGCGAGAACGCGGCCCGCGCGTTGCTGCTCCCTCGTCGAAGGCCCGATCGTCGCACGCCACTTTGGATGCAGCGTCGTCGAGCGGCCGACTTGCTAACGGTCGCGGCGCGCTATCCGGCTTTCCCGATTCTGCTCGAAACCTATCGCGAGTGCTTGCGCGATACGTTCGATCTGCCGGGGCTAGTGTCGATTCTGGCCGATGTCGAACGGCGGGCGATTTCGATTCACACGGTCGACGCCGCAAGGCCCTCTCCGTTCGCGGCATCGCTGATGTTCGCCTACACGGGAACGTTTCTCTACGAAGCGGACGCTCCGCTGGCGGAGCGGCGCGCCCAGGCGCTGACACTCGATCACGCGCTGCTGCGCGAGTTGCTCGGCACGGCCGACATGCGCGAGTTGCTCGATGTCGAGACGATCGGCGAAGTGGCGGCCGAGCTGCAATTGGTCGCCACGCCTTACGTGAAACATGCCGATGGGGTGCACGACGCTTTGCTGCGCATTGGTCCACTCACGGCTGATGAAATCGCCAAGCGGGTTGTGCCGTACGAGCAAACGAGCGTCGCCGAGTGGCTGATTGACCTTGTCGCTTCGCGGCGAGTGATTCAAGTCAACGTCGCTGGTCGGCAAGTGCTCGCGGCGGCAGAAGATGCCGCGCGGCTGCGCGATGGGCTGGGGGTGAATCCGCCGCCGGGACTGCCGAGCGCGTTTCTCGATCCGGTTGCCGATCCACTGGGCGATCTCGTTTCGCGGTTCGCACGAACACACGGACCATTCACGGCAGCCGATGCCGCCCGCGCGTTGGGGCTGGGCGAAGCTCCGGTGGTCGACAAGTTACGGCTACTGCTCGAACGTAACCGGGTCGTCGAAGGCGAGTTTCTGCCCGCGGCGCGTGGCCGCGAATGGTGTGATGCCGACGTGCTGCGGACGATCAAAAGGCGGTCGCTCGCGAAGCTGCGGCAGGAAGTCGAAGCAGTCGACCCCATCGCGCTGGCAAGGTTTTTGCCGGCGTGGCAGGGTCTCGACCGCAAGCGACGGGGGCTCGATGGACTGCTCGACGCCATCGACCAGTTGCAAGGCTACCCGGTTCCTGCGTCAGCGCTAGAACAACACATTCTGCCGACGCGCGTCGAGAACTACGCGACCAGCGATCTCGACCAGCTCTGTCTGGCCGGCGAAGTCGTTTGGCGCGGCATCGATGCGATCGGCGCGAGCGACGGACGGGTGGCGCTCTTCTTGACTGACAACTACCGGCTGCTTGCGCCGCCGTCGGTTGAAATCGATGACCCGTTGGCGATTCGAGTTCGCGACTATTTGCAGGCTCATGGAGCTTCGTTCTTCGACGCGATCGCTGCAGCGCTCGGTGAGTTCCCCAGCGACGTGGCCACCGCGCTGTGGCAACTCGTTTGGGCCGGTCATGCGACCAACGACACACTTGCCCCACTGCGTACACTCGGTCGTTCGGAGACTCGTCGCGGGCGTCACGACCGGAGCAGCACACGTCGTGGTTTTCGTAGCCGTCGGGCGGCGCGGCTACCAGGGACCGATGGTCGATGGTCGCTCTTGCCCGCGATTCATACCGATGCTGTCACCGCGGCAAAGGTCTTGCTCGCGACGACGCTGCTAAACCGGCATGGCATCGTCACACGAACCGGGGTTAGCAAAGAACTTGTGCCGGGGGGCTTCGCGGCCATCTATCCGGTGCTCAAACAAATGGAAGAAACCGGCAAAGTAAGGCGAGGTTACTTCGTGGCCGGACTGGGTGGGGCGCAGTTCGCCGCCCCTGGTGCGGGGGACATGCTCCGCGCGAAACCCAACCCCGACGAGCCCGACGTGTGGCTGTTGGCGGCGACCGACCCAGCGAATCCTTACGGCGCGACGCTCGCTTGGCCCGATTCGGTTGAAGCAGCCGCGCGGCCACAGCGAGCGGCCGGAGCAAGGGTGGTGCTGTACGATGGGAGGCTGATCGCTTGGATCAACCGCAACGCGAGCAGCGTGACGACGTTCTTGCCCGAAGCCCAACCCGACCGGGGCGAAGCGGCCCAGTCGATCGCCGACGCACTGGCACACATCGCCGGTCGGGGCGAGCCGGTGATGCTCGCAAAAATCGATGGCGAAGCCGTCGTGCTCTCTGAGTTAGCCGAGCCGCTCGCGACGGCAGGTTTCGCCCGCACACACCGCGGGCTGGTCCATCGCGGCGAGCCGTTGCGGTAAGCCTGTCGTCGTCTGAACCTCGGCAAACCAAAGGCAAATTTCGCGATTCCCGCCTGCGCGGTTGTGAAAAAATGGGACTGGCTCCGCACCTAACTGAGTACGCGCGACGCAGCGGTTCAAAGTGCGGTGCCTGTCCCACTTTTTCACAACATGATCCGCGAGTGCAAAGTGAATAAATGGGACAGGCACTACGGACGATG
>JBGSRO010000068.1:0-32227 GCA_041737535.1 Pirellulales bacterium
GTGCCTCCAGTGCGAATTTGGGAAAGCTAGCGGCTACGCCGCCATCTTCCCAAGTTTCACCAGCTGCACAGCTGTGCGCTTCACTTTTCAACTGCTGCTCGGCTCCGCCAGGCGCTCTGATTTTCAACCGCTGTTTACATCAACGTGACCAATACTGTCTTCAATGGCAAAACAGCCATTTATTGAGTTTTCGAGGTAAGTACGCGCGAGAAGATCAAAAGACTTGGCAGTTCACTGTTGGTTCTGATCGAGAGCGGTCGCGCCAATTCCGCCGTGTACTTGGCGCTCTTCGCGTCGTGGCGGTTGATCAAACAACGACCGATAGAAAATGTCGGCGCAGTTTGCGAAATCGGGACGTTATTTCGCGGGCAATCCTAACGGCAAAAAGCCTCGACCGCATTAAGCGACCGAGGCTTTTCCACCGAATCGAGTATTAGGTTCGCGCTGCCCTGCGAACAGAATGACTCGATCGCTGAATTGCGTTTGGCGTTAGGCACAGCGGCGAGCAAGCGCCAATCCGCCAAGAGCGATACCGACCAGAACCAAGGTCGTTGGTTCTGGCACGGTGGTGCCTCCGGCAAGCTCGCCGGGAGTTATTGCTAGACCGCCTGGGGCACCGGAGATCAGAGTCTGAAAGGCGAGCAGGTCGTTGATGCCGATGCGGCCATCAAAGTCGAGATCGCCCTTCGCATAAGAGTTCAGATCGCCAACGGCGACGCCATTAAAGAGCTGGTTCTCAAACCAACCACCCAGGAATGCAGCGCGGTCTAAGCCCGCGAGACTGCCGCCGTCGAACACGCCATCGAGATTCAAGTCGCCAGCAACAACCGAGCCGGTTGGTTCGGTGAGCTTGAAATTGATGAAATCGTTATCGACCCCCGGATTGAATGTCGAGGTGAACGCTTCGACAATGTTGGAGTTGTTGGGGTTTGGGCCAAGAGTAACGCTGCCGATCACGAACATCTTCAGATCATCGACGACGCCACCGAAGAACTCATCGGTCCCGCCCAAGAAGCCCTGGGGGTTTTCACCGCTGCCACCATCGCCGGCTGTGTTCGCACCGATCACAAGATCGGCATCATCAGCGCCATTGTAGCCTCCGGGGCCGAAGGCCTTGACCTCGCCATTGATGTAGAAGCGAGACCCGCCTGCTGCGCCAGCGGGCCGAACCACCATCAGGTGATACCAGCCACCCGCCTCGACATTGACGCCCGAGTCGTAGGCGTTCCCTGCGTAGACCATTTCGAGGTTGCCCGCTTCATTGATACGTGCCACGTGTTGGTTAGTGTCGGCAACGATCGTTTGCGCTGCGGTCGGTCCGGCCGTGAAGGGGTCGATGTTGACCCACAACTGGTAGCCACGGTTGGACACCCCCGTGTAGTCATAATTATTTGTCGCATTATTATGAGTAAACGAAGTAGAAGGGAGACCAAGGCGAACGCTGTTCATGAAGTCGTCGGTACCATCAAAATCGATGCCAATACCCCCATTCCCATCGGGTCGCGTGGCGGTCGAAACATAGGCCGGATTGTTACCGGGCTGCGGACCTGTGTTCACAGTCAGCGTAATGCTCTCGTCTGCATCGAATTGCGTGAACGCTTCATCGAAAGTTGTAAAAATCGAATTTGTGGGGACCAATTCGCCAGGCATGGCGGCTCGGAAGGTGAAGCCACCGTCAGTCGTTAATTCATCGGGGCTGTCGCCAAACTGATAGAAACGATCGAGTAGTGCAACGGCTGGGGCGGTTGTCGCGAAAGCGAGCAACACGACCGCGAGCGAACAGATCTTCAAGTATCGAGAATGCATAAGAGCACCTGTTGGAAATCGGGTAGGGATACGAACTGAGGTGATAGATCGAGCGGGAAAAAGCAAGGTTACGATCGACGACGCGCTGCAAAGCTACCGCCAACCAACAGACCAAGACCGCAGACGACCAACGAGGTTGGCTCGGGAACAGTCCCGCCGGTGAGCGAGCCAGCCGGAGCGGGCAAGTAGTTGACAAAGCCCGCGGTCAATACACTGGGTCCGGTGGCGACCAAACCGCCGGTAGCTCCCAGGTTGTCGCGCCAGATTGTGTAGTCGGCCGCATCGACGAAACCGTCGCCGTTGCCATCGGCAGCCGGGTCAGTCGAACCGAACAACGATCGCCACAGGGCGTAGTCAGCACCATCGACGGTACCGCTGCCATCGTAGTCGCCGGCTGGGCTTTCGTTAGTGAGAGGCATGACTCCGTAGTTGAAAACTAAATCTTCAGCGTCTTGGACATCGTCGTAACCAAATCCGAGGCTCCGAGTTTCGCCTGGTTGCAAGACGCCAAAGGTATCGAGGTTCGATTCGGTGAGGAAACCGTCGCCGAGGCCAAACAGCGAAGCACCTTCTTCCCAGCCATTGCCGGTACCATTACCGCCGGCGAAGCCGGGGACTGTGGCCTGGTCTTCGAAGCTGGTCCAGTTCGCTTCGTCGAGCGAGCTGCTGGGACTCTCGATTTCGTAGTAGTTAATGCCAATAGCGCGATCGGTGCGGTTGGCGAGAAAGAGCTCACCATTGTCGGCGACTTCTAGCGACAGCACCATCTCTTCGATTTCGGGGAGTTGGACGCCGGTGATGTTGACATTGTCGACCGCCCACCACCAGTCGTTGCCCCCATTGGTCATACCAAAGCGAACCACGAGGCGACCATCGTCGCCAGGGTTTGAGAGGGGGATCGAAATGGCCTCGTTAACTCGACCGAGCGCGCTGTCGCCGCCGCTGTTGGCGGTGTCGAGCGTCAGGACGTTCGAGAACGTCGCGCCACCATCGAACGACACGTCGACCAAGCCGGTCATCGCATCGTAAGGGCGAAAGCTCGAATCGAAGTTGAGGGTGATCGAGTTGGCGGCAAGCCCGGTGGTGTAAAGTCGGGGTGTCTCGGCAAACACATTGAAGCCGGAACCGCCGACGTCGACGAAGTCATCGTACTGGTCAGGATCGGCGACCAGCACGGAACCACTGCCCGAGGCGAACTGATCGCGAGACTGGCCTGCTTCGTTTACCCACGCGTCTTTACTGATGACGGTAAAGCCAAAGTAGGCATCCGCCCCGTCGTTGATGGTAAAGGGACTCGGCGCAGGGGTCGTCGTGTTGTCACGAGACCAACCCACGGGCAGAGCGCGTGTAAACGACGCTGCGCCGAGGGCCGCATTGCTGTTGTTCATCAACGGGAGCGAGTCAAAGTTCTCAGAGTACTGTGCGTTGGCCGAACCCGAAAACATCATGCCCCCGGCCAAAATAGCGGCGCCGGCCACGCTCGATGCGGGCCGAGAAACGCGGCCCATTTGTTTGCGGACATTCGCCGCTAGGTCTTGAACTCTCATCGGTGATTATCTCCAAAAGCGATTTGATCGTGAAAAAAAGCCGTCGACCCGGTTGAGTCGCGACGAGGTAATTTACTTCTTCGTCGAACGGAATCCGTAACCGAGCAGGGCACTTCCCAAGACGAGCAGCGTCACAGTGCCTGGTTCGGGGACCGTCGATCCACTACTCAGCATTGCCTGGAACGATCCGGCACCATTTGCGGCATCGAACACCTGCTTGAAGGCAACAAAGTCGGCATGGTTGTTTTGCAAGTCGCCATTGAGATCGCCCAACAGCCAAGCCTGGGCGGGCAACAGTCCCGACATGTCGTGACGTTGATTATCGCGGGAGATGGCCCAATCGAGTTCGTCGATCATGCCATCGGCATTGAAGTCCCCTTCGGCAACGGCGTCGCCGACATAGCTGACATCATTGACGACAATGACTTCACCGTTAGAAATGTAGGAAAACACGACATCTTGGAATCGTGCAGGGACTTGTGCCCAGCCCCCTTGGGTCGCGAGATTGCCCGCGAGCGAAAGGACGATCTCGTCCCCCACGTCGAGCGTTCCGCCACTAGGAAGATTGGCTGGGTCGAGGGTCGCTTCGGAAAGGTTGTTGAATTGGCCCGATTGCGTCAGTACGGTCCAATCGCCATCGTCGATCGATTCGTCGCCCGCTCCATCGAGTCGACCAGCGATCGGAGTCCAGTTCGCTTGAAGAAGAGCACCGCTAGCCGACTCAATCGTGTAACCAGCCAAGGAGACATCGAACGGGCCTAGATTTTCATTAAGAATCTTGATTTCGCCGTTGTCGCGATTGATTTCGATCGAGAGCGGGATCTCGTCGGGAACGCGCTGGACACCTTCCACAAGTTCGATGTTATCGACCGCCCACCACCAGTCGTTACCAGCGTTGGTCATACCGAAGCGGAGAATTGCGTCAGTGGCTGATGCCGGATTGTCGACAAACAATGTAAGACTTTCGTTGACCCGGTCCAGCACACTTGCACCGCCGCTGTTGGCAGTGTTAAGAGTCAGCACGTTGCTAAACGTCGTTCCACCATCAAACGAAACGTCGACCAAACCAGTCATGCCATCGTAGGGTCGGAAACTCGAGTCGAGATTCAGTTCGAGCGAGAATTGATTGACGCCAGCGAGACTGATCGCCGGTGTTTGGACGAACGCATTAAATCCGCCGGTTCCAAACCCGGGGGTGTTTGCGCCATCTTCATACTGATCAGGATCGAACACAAGGACATTGCCGATCGAGTTAGCGAAGTCTCCCCGACTTTGCCCTGCTTCGTTAAACCAGAAATGCCTATCTAAGACCGTCCCGCCAAAATAGGCGAAAGCCTTGTCGTCGGCGGGGGTTGTGGCTATCGGTGCGGGTGTGGTCGTATTGTCGCGAGACCAACCAGTGGGCAAATCGCGTGTGAAGTCAGTCATCTGATCATCTGGACTTCCGATTGCACCGCCAGTCGGCGAATCCGAAGCGGCAGCATTGTCGATGAGCGTGAGCCCTTCGAAGTCTTCGAAGAACAATTGCTGTGCGTCAGCGCTGCCGGCGAACATCATACCACCGGCGAGGATGGCTGCCGCGCCACTTGCCTTCAGGCCTCGGCGTTTGGCAGTCAGGCGACGAGCCAACTTGGCTCCCAGATTCATTACTCTCATAGGTCGCGATCTCCAGGAATGGGAATCGATAAATTCCAGTTAATGTCGATACAAAGGTCAATCAGCTTGAAACAGGTCACATCACGCTTCATCAGCAAGAGTCGGGCACTAGCGTCCGACGACTCGGCGGGGTAGGGGTTGGTTGCCGATGCGTTCGTCGTCGCGTTCGGCCATGTTCGAGAGGAGCCACAAGTCGATGTCGTCGGTCAAGAAATTGACCGAACCATCGGCGAGACAAAAATTAGCCCCGTCCGGGTGTCGGCTCCGCCAGTTGCAGCCAGCCTGCCAGTTCTCAATGCCCCCGGGGGGGAATTGTGCGAGGTAGTCGGTGTTGATGCCCCAAACCGACGAGGCAACTGACCACGAACTCAGCCACGCCATTTGGTCGCTGCAACCCGGTTCGTCTGAACCAGGTTCCGCCCAGTGGGTCTCGCCTACGAGCAGCGTCTTGCTGGTGCCATCGGGGATTTTGGCAACACTGCGACCGGTCGGCCACATGTCGAGCACGCCCGGACCCAGGGGATTGTGACCGTGGTAAAACCCCCTGTTTCGAGGTCCAGCTTCGTTCCCGTAGTCGCATCGGCACGACACGTCGTTGAGGCACAAGCCACAACTCTTGGGTGCACCCCAATCTTGGGGGCCAGTTGCGACCGGACCAGCATTACCAAAGTACGAGGCCACCGCTGCGATGCGGCTCGATGGTCCAGCCCATGTGGCAATGCCCGTCATCGGGCGAGCGATGTCGTCGCTCGGACAGATATAGCCGGGCATGACGCTCTGCTGGAGTCCCGACTGTTCCCACGCGCGTTGGGGGTAGCAGCTACGCGTGCGGCTTGCGTCGGCGAGCGGTTCGAGCAGGTCGAAAACCTGTTGCTCTTCCATGTAGGGCAAAATCGCCACGCGCCATGTCATGGGGTAGCGTTCGTGTGGTTCCCCTTCGCAGTCGCCGTCGTGTGCGCCGGCCGGGAACGCCTTTTTCGCAGAGTGGTAAGAGTGCAGGGCTAATCCGATTTGATGCAAATTATTAATGCAACTCGCCCGGCGAGCCGACTCGCGTGCTGACTGCACAGCCGGCAGCAGTAACGCGACAAGAATGCCGATGATGGCGATCACGACGAGCAATTCGACTAGTGTGAAGCCCACGCGAACGTGCTTGAACTGACAGCGGGTTGCCAACATTGGAACTTACCTCACCCTCTTTAGCTTACTGTGTTTTAGTCCGATTCCGGCGTTCAACTCTTGTCGACTACAAGTCAGTCGGTGAGTTCGATTGTGATGGTGCCGCTGTGGTTGACGTCGACCTTATCGCCCAAACCCGACTCTCCCGGCAATGAATACTTTGCCGGTATTCGGGACGCCGGTCCGCCGGGATTGGGGCCTGCGGTCTCTTGTGTGTTGCCTCTGTCTAACTCATCACCACGACTTGCGTTTTGATCGAAGGCGAAGACTACGATGTCGTATTCGCCATGCTGGACTCCATCGCCTCGAACTCTGGAGGTCATGACAAACGTGCCATCGCTTGCGATGGGCCCAGTCGCTTGTCGGCCCACACCCGGTGTCTTGGGGAGGTAAACCACCTGTCCACCGCCAAGCGATTCGCCGTTGTAAGTCACCGTTCCCCGAATCGGCTGCATCGGTGGATCTGATGCCTCGGAACAACCCAGCGCAACCACGAGCATCGTGGCGAGATAGGGAAAGGTTGCTATTGGCTTCAGGCTCATCAGGACAATGTCCCCGTCAAAACCCCCGAACGGGCAGCATCCTATATGCCGATGATGAAGAACTGATTAAGGTGTCGTGCGGAATGCGCGAAATTTTTTGAGCCGGGCGGGAGCAGGCTGCGAAATTTTGCGATTCTTATGCTTGCCTTGTCACTCACCCTTATTGACACTTGCCAGTCCATCGGGCTGATGCGACATTTCGGAGACTCAATTCGGTGCAATCAGTGGATCGGTCATGCACTCGATCACGCAGTCACTTCGCCCTTCGTCGCTCATGGCAACCAGCCGGCAATAGCATGGGAAAAAAGAAACGAGTGCGCGGTCGCGCGAAGCGGAGTTCGGGCAAAACGAGTCGTGGCAAGAAACAGATCGACGCGACCGATTTGCCGATCCTCCAAAAAGCCCGCGCCCTGTGGCAGCAAAACAAGCTATTCGACGCCGTAGCGCTGTTCGAGCAAGCCGTCGCCAAACACCCCAAGAACTTATTGGCTGTGACCGATGCGAGCCGTGCGCTGGGCGCGGTTTATCGGATTTCAACGGCCGAGGCGTTGCTCGCCCAAGCACGCGACGACGTCGCTGGCGATGCCCGGGCGCTACAGATGATCGGTCAAAGCTTTCGCCTGTTGCGTCGGCCAGCGCAAGCGATCGACTGTTTCGAGGCCGCCGTTGCTGCCAATCCCCACACTGCGGATTCGCTGCTGGAATTGGCGATTTTGCACGAGCAGCTCGGAAATCTTGACGCGGCTTACGACGCCATCCGGCGGCGTTTGAAGCAAATCGACGTAGACCCCGAAGGGAGTGTGGTCGCGGCAAAAATTCAGCGGCGACGAGGTGATCTCGAAGCTGCCGAACGGCGACTGCGAAGAGTTGCCGACGCCACGACTGTCCACTGGATCACGCGTTCGCGTGCTTACGGCGAATTGGCGTCGCTGCTCGATTCGCGTGGCGAATATGACCTAGCTTGGCAAGCGGCGGTGGCCGGAAAACAACTCGGCCGACCTCATGCCAGCGAGGCCCTGGCCCGCAGGCAGCAACAGATACCCCGGCTAAGGCAATTGGCCGAAGAACTGACCGCCGACCATTTCAACGCCTGGAAACAAGACGAGGCCGACGATCCCGATGCGGCGAAGAATGTACTGTTAACCGGCATGCCCCGCAGCGGGACGACATTGCTCGAGCGAATGCTAAATGGCCACGAACAAGTCATCGGCTGCGACGAAGTCGATGTGTTTCCTCGTTTTATGATTCCGATGATGTTGGGACGAGTGCCGCTCGTCGAGTTGAACGCCGAGAAGCTCTGCGACTTGTCAGAAGATCGGTTGTGGGACGTTCGCCGACAGTATCGCAACTACATGAGCGAGGCTCTTGGTCAGCCACTTGCAGGAAAGTCGCTGGTCGACAAGAACCCTTCGCTGCTGCCCGTGGTCACTCTCTACCGTCGGCTCTTACCGGCGAGTCGGCTGATCGTCTGCCTCCGCGATCCTCGCGATGTGCTAGTGAGTTGCATGTTGACCTATTTCCCTATGAACGACTTTAGCGTCGATTTGCTGGAGCTGGAAACGGCCACCGATCGACTCGTTAGCGACCTGCAAACGTGGCTTACCCTGCGCGACAAGATCGGATCGCGGTGGCATGAGGTTCGCTACGAGCAACTCGTCACCGATACGCGCCGGGAACTCACGGGCGCGCTGGCGGCGATCGATCTCGCATGGTCGGACGAAGTCGAACGAAATCGCCTGCAGGGGACGACTGAGCCGGTTTACTCCCCGAGCTACGTCGACGTTTCTCAACCCATCTACGATCGCGCTGTCAGCAGGTGGAAGAACTACGAGCGACACATTACCCCGGCGCTGCCAACGCTGGAGCCGATCATCGAGAAACTCGGTTATGGTCGTGTTTAGGCGTCAACGACATTCGATCGGCTGTTGAACGCAATAACGACACGATCCCGCTCGCCACGGTAGGCGAGCGCGCTGTGGAGTAGGTACGACGGGAACAGCACCAGTAGTCCGTCTTGGGGAGGGATGTCGACCGTGTTTCGCTTCAGATAGGCATTGCCGTAATCGCGATAGCCACCTCCCTGGGGAAGTGGCGAGTAGAACCGATTGATACCGTTTTCCGCCCCGCTGCCGCGCTCGCGGCTCGAATCGCCCGATTGGAGGTAAAAGATGCCGCACCAACTGCAACCGTCGTGGGCGTGTGTGTCATGAAATCCCCCGTCGTTGGTGATGTGAAACCAACTGTCAGGAAATTCAACCTGAATCCGCCGCAGATGGACTTCGCCACCATTCACTTGATTGACGACCATGCGGATCGACTCGATGAAAAAGGCCCGCAGGCGTCGTAGTCCGTCGTGCGGCAAATCGAGCAAGTCGAAATCGCTCTCGAACAGCCCAAACGAACTCTTCGCGCTTTCGGCTACGCCGCTGGCGATCGCGGCTGTTTGTTGGCCGCGTAGCTCATAGAGATACTCGATGATGGCGGGGCCAACTTGCTTAATCTCGGGCCAGGTCCGCTGGAAAAGTTGTGTGGTCCAGATGCTGAGCACTTCGTTGGTCGCTGTGGGCGCTGTTGTCATTGCAGCCTCACAAGGAATTGTGTTTGGAAGGTTGTCGAAGCGGGCAGTTTAGCGGAAGGTGAAGGTAACTGTTAGCCGGCATCAGAGATTACCAGATCCGAACGCGAAATCCCAGCATTTATGATAGACTGAAAATTTCAAGGTTTAGCTGAGCGACTTAGTGACGACTCCAGCAGCATTCGCCGATACGCCGCAACTTGCCGCCGCCCGTGAACTTTGGTCTCGCGGCAACACCGAGCGGGCGATCGCCGCATTTACGGCCGCCCGTCAAGCGGAGTCGGGGAACTTGCGCGTTCGCGTCGAGTTCGCTCGCGCACTAGCGCAGGTCTACGAGATTAGGGCCGCAGAACAACTGCTCGACGAAGCCTACGCGATCGCAGGGGGCGACGTGTCACTCGCCAGTCGTATCGCCCCTTGCTACGCCCAGATCTATCGCCCGCGCAAGGGGCACGAGTTGCTCGAAAGCGTAGCGGCTGAGAATGATCTCGATGGTCCGAGTTTGTTGCAACTCGCGTTGTTGCGCGAGCGGTTCGGGCTGTACGACGAAGCCATCGAAGCGGCTGACCAAGTGCTCGCAATGGCACCCGATCAACCGGAAGTACTGCTTGTGGCGGGGCGATTGAGTCGCCGCGCGAGACGCGACCAGACGGCTGAAGGATTGCTGAAGAAGGCCACCACACTCTCGGCACCTAAGGCGATTCTCGCGCAGGTTTGGTCAGAGTTATCGTTGCTCTATGATGTGAGTGGCGACTTTGCTGCCGCGATCTCGGCGATCGAACACGCAAAAGCTCACAGCAACGGTGCCGACGGTGTCGAAAGACTTCGCCAACGCTCGAAACAACTCTCAAGGGCATTCTCGCAACTCTACCAACAGATCGACGACTCGCTGATCACCGGTTGGAAGCTCCAACCATTTCCTCCGCTCGCCGAAGCGGCTGGATTTGCTCAACTGATAGGTTTTCCTCGGTCAGGCACCACGCTAATCGAACAAATCATTGCCGCGAATCCCGGCATTTTTCTGTCATCAGAACGGGCTTTGCTGAGCGGCTATACTCTGCCGAACGCTTGCGGTTTCAGTCAGGGACAACCCTTCTCGCTCGAAGTACTCAGCGGCATCGACGCACGCAGGCTGGCGAGCGGTCGCGGGCGACACGTCGTTTGCTCGGCGGCCATCGAGGGCGATGTCATCGGCGGGCGGCTTCACCTCGACAAGAATCCCAACCACACTTCGCTCGTCGCGGGTATTTACCGTTTGTTTCCTGAGTCGAAGTTTGTGTTTGTGCGACGAGACCCACGCGACGTGATCGTGAGTATTTTTCAACGGTATTTTCCACTGACCGAGTTCAGCGCGAGTTTCTTGAGGCTCGACGACCTAGTCGACCTTTATCTGGGCGAAATGATCAATTGGCGGCGATTCGCCGCACTCATTCCTGATCAGGTGATCAATGTCAGCTACGAAGACCTCGTAACCTGCCATCGGCAGGTCGCAGGCGATGTGTTGCGTTTCCTTGGCGTAGCGGACGACGGGGCGGTCGACAGCTATCGAGACAGGCTTGCCGGGCGGGAAGTCAACTCACCTTCACACGATGCGGTCCGCCGACCAATTACCGCCGGCGCTGTTGGCAGGTGGAAGAACTATTCGGCACTGATCGATCCGTTCGCCTCACGACTCGAACCGCTCGTCAAGATGCTGGGCTACGAATAACCCAGCGGCCCGCACTACCGTCCAACGATCCGCGGTTGTTGGTTCGCGCGGGTGGCGAAGTCACGCCACACTATTTTGTCGATGTCTTCCTCGATGCTGTCGACCGAGCCATCGCAGCGCACGAATTGAACGATGCCCGAGTGGGTACTCCCGAATGCAAGTTGGAATTGTTGGCAGGCCGAATTCGAGAGTCCACGACAAGGTTGATCGGGCGAAGCAATCAGCATGGCTTCCTTGTGGAAGTTCGGCGGAATGGCGGTCGAGCCGATGGCTTCAGAACAATCGACTCCGTTCAGCCAATCGACGTCGTCACTGCCGAAGTACCAGTGATCTTTGCGATTGCCTTGATTGGACTCGGGAGTGCGACCGAGCGTTTCGATCGCTTCGGCATCGGGCACTGCTTCGCCGATGAGCATGGTATTCGACGTGCCATCGGTTATTTTTGCGATGCTCACTCGACTACGGCCGAATAAGACACCGTCGAGATCCCCCATCCGATACATACCGCCGGGGGGCACGTAATTTTGATCGGCAACTAAACCGGTCGCCGAGCCGATGTAAGAAACCGGCACGCGTCGCTCGACGAACCACGAGGGATCGCCCGTGTTGTCGTAAAGGTGTTCGGGCAAGGCCATCGACGGGCAGCGGAATGCAGAAGCCACTGTTTCCATCACACGCACGTTCTTGTAACCCTCGGAATTTTGATCGTCTCCTTGGCGGTAAGCCCACTGATAGTTGGTGCCATTGCTGGCCGCATCGGGACTGTCCCATTGATTCACCTCGGCTTTCGCCGCTGCGACTCCCTGCTCGATAAATGGGAGAATGTAGAACGACCAGAGCGAACCTTCCGCGTTGACGGCTCCGGGGGGAAATCGCTTCTGTGTATCGTGGTAATTTAGTGAGGCTAGGCCGAGTTGTTTGAGGTTGTTCTTGCACTCAGTTCGCCGCGCTGCTTCGCGGGCCGACTGTACAGCGGGCAACAACAGCGCCACCAAAATCCCAATGATCGCGATAACTACCAACAACTCCACCAGCGTAAAGGCTCGATTAGTTGGCTGATTCACGTGTTGGCGAAACATGGTATTTGATTCCATTAAAGTGGGAACGGATCCTCTCGCACCCGTTAGCTTACCGAATTCGCCATCGATTTCTACGCGACATCGGTGTTAATTTTGCATGAAGACTTGGTCATTGCCATCACCTGTGGCGCGCGTGTCTGTATGCTGATGCTGACGTTGGGTGATGTCAGGAAGCGCTGCTCAATTTTTGGAGCCTTGAGAAATGTCTAAATGCAACTTCACGCTGATATGCTTGGCTCTCGCGACCACGACGTGGTCGCACACGTTGGCAGCCACCGCTTGGCCGACCCATCGTGGCAATGTTGCCCGGACTGCATCGAGTGACGCAGCTATTGACGGTGAATTGCGACTTATTTGGCGATATTCGCCGCCACAGCCGCCGTCCCCCGCTTGGCCCGCCCCGGCAAGAGGGAGTTACTGGCAGGGACTTACATCGATTGCACCGCGAGTGGTCGACGATCATGCGTTTCACCCGGTCGTAGCGGACGGGCGTGTTTACTTCGGCTCCTCGGCCGACGATACGCTTCGGGCCATCGATCTGACGTCGGGAGAACTGATCTGGAAATTCACTTGCGAAGGACCGATCCGCTACGCTCCGACATCTAACAATGGGTCGATTTTGTTCGGTGCAGACGATGGATTGGTCTACTCACTCGATGCCGCCACTGGCGAGCTTCGCTGGAAATTCCGCGTCGCGCCGCGCGACCGCCGCATCAGCGGTAACGGTCGCGTTATCTCGGCGTGGCCCGTTCGCTCGAGCGTGGCCGTCGATGCCGATGAGTCGGGCGATGTCGGATATACCTTCGCCGGGTTGTTTCCCTCGCAACGGGTATTCGCGGTCGCATTCAAGGTCGACGATGGCTCGATTGTTTGGCAACGCGAAGTCGACGGTTCGCCACAGGGTTATCTGCTGCTCGATCGCGAGCGACTCATCGCACCCATGGGACGAGCGAATCCGGTGGTCTTCAGTCGACAAGACGGCACTGTCGTTGGTGGCGTTCCTGGGTCGGGCGGCACGTTCGCACTAATCGACGCCGGGCAGATTGTCAGCGGTCGAGGCAATGCTCAAGACCTCGTAGCATCCGACGCGGCCTCGCGCGCACAACTCGCACGCTTCAACGGTCGCCACATGGCGGTCACTCCCGAACACAGCTTCCTGCTGAGCGACGCGGCGCTGGTGTGTCGTACGCGAACCCCCGCTGCGGAGGCTTGGCAACTAACAATCGAAAACGGAAGCTGCCTCGTGGCTGGTGCCGGATTCATTGTCGTCGGCAAGAAGAACGAGTTGTTTTTTTGCGACGCAGGGAGTGGCGAAGTTCGACAGCGAATCGAGATCGAAGGCGAACCGCTTGGTTTAGCGATCGTCGACGAACACCTGATCGTCGCCATGGGTGATGGCGAAACGCATTGTTTTTCGACTCGTGACGGCGGAACGGACCGGCAGGTGACGGAGTCAGTAACCAACTCCACAGACACTCAACCTGAAGGCACGCAACTCGATGCGAAGCAACTGACGAGACTCGTTGTCAAAAAAGGCTTCGCACTCGTTGCCGGAGCCGACAATCTGGCGATCGTCGATCAAGTGATCCACAACACCGACCTGCAAATCGTCGTCGTCGAGAGCAGCGTCGCGATGATCGAAGCGTTGCGTGACTATTACATTCCCCGAGGCCTCTATGGCACGCGTGTTGCTGCGATCAATATCGACAGCAGCTTATTGCCGCTGGCGAGCAGGATGTGGAACGTGGTGATCGACACCAAACGACTCGTCGGCGAAGAATCTTCATTCAGCCAAGAAGAACTGCGCCGCTGCCTGCGGCCGTTCGGTGGGCTTGCGCTGCTTGACGAGAGCGGCGAGCCATTTGAGGCGGGACCGCTCGAGGGTGCCGGACGATGGACGCACTTGTTTGCTTCGCCGGCCGGAACCTCGCACTCAGGCGACACACGAATTCACAGTGAACTCGACTTGCAATGGTTCGGTGGCCCGGGTCCTGCGCTGATGCCAGATCGTCACTTACGTGGTCCCTCGCCACTTGTCGATGCTGGCGTCATGATCGTACCGGGCGAAAACTTATTCGTCGGAGTCGATGCCTACAACGGCACAATCCTTTGGCAGCTTGAGGCTCCCGGCTCTCAGCGATACAGCATACCGTATGACTGCGGCTACTTTGGTCTCGACGATGGGCAGTTCATCGTGGCCAATCGCTCCGAACTATGGCTCGTCGATCCCAAGACCGGCGAGCTGACAGAAAAGCGACAGCTACCGTGCCAGGCCAACTGCGAGAATGCCGTGTGGGGCTACGCGGCTATCGTCGGTACACATATCATCGCGAGCGTTCAGCAAGCTACCGCTGCTCGCACCGTTCCAAGTCGGGAGCTTATCAATGCCGATTACAACAATTGCCAGCCGTTGGTAACGAGCGTCGGCATTTTTTCGAGCGACCGGCAATCGGGACAACTGAATTGGCAGCACCTGGGTCGCATTGTCAATCCGTCAATTTCTTGCGATCGACGTAGTACAGTCTTTGTTGAATCTCTCAGCGATGGGCTCGATGAACACGCGACCGGTCGCATTCAATTGAGCGAACTGTTGCCGGAGCAGTCGACGCTTGTGTGCCTCGATACCAACACGGGCGAGGTCGCTTGGCAGCGAGATATTCCCGAGCCACTCAAGGAGTGCACGAACATCATTTACACGCAAATTGCCCGAGATCGAGTGATCGTGAGCGGTTCGCTCACTCAAGAGTCTGACACACTCTATCGTGTTGCGGTTCTCGACCTTGCGACTGGCGATGAGCACTGGTTCGCACAGCACTTGAAGGGTCGACCCGGCGCGTTCAGCCATGGCGAGCAAGTTCATCACCCTGTGGTAATGAACGACAAGCTTATCGCTGAACCAGCAATCTACGATCTTGCCTCGGGCGCGCGACTTGAGCCGGCAGGAGCCATAGGGGACTTTGCTTTCAGCCGCCCGGGCCATAGTTGTGGAACCATGTCGGCCGGCGGCGATTGTCTGTTCTTTCGCGCTAATAATCCCACAATGTTCGACATGGCCACGCCGAAAGCGGACGGTAGTCGGTTCACGGCACTCGCTCCTTCGCGTCCTGGGTGTTGGATCAATATTATTCCTGCCGACGGGTTGGTACTCATTCCCGAGGCGAGCGCGAGTTGCGTTTGCTTGTATTCGTTGCAGACCTCCATGGCATTTGCGCCCGTTGAACGCCAAACTGACGGCGCTGACCAATCGCGCCCACACCCGCCGAAGCAATGATCGAATACTGCATGACGGTATGTGTCTCATTGTCGTCGTCCCTGCTGCTTACTTGAATCGTGAGTCGAGAAATCCGAACGGACTATAGTACCGTGGCCGTCCGACTTCGTCGACTCGCTCGATCTCTTGGCCTTCGATGATGAATTGTGAAGTGTAATCGGTGGGTCGGCAGCACCATTACACCCAGGTTGGTTGCTGACCATTTACTCGAGCAGATGTTTCGGTGCAAAACCCATTGACGTCTCCATCCAGTTGCCGCAACTGCAGCCGCCGCCACCTTCGGGCGAAAGCAACATGCCGCCGGCCGGTATCGTACTCAACCAGCAACTTGTACGCACGCGTGTGAAGTGACTGTAACCGTCGTCTTTGGGCGACCATATGCTAAGCGTGCCCCCCGAACCGCTGCGAAAGAGCAGGGCGCTCTCGCTACACGCATAGGTGCCGCACCCGCCGACGGGAAATTGCCGTTCAAGTTGCTTGCCAGTGGAGAGTTCAAAGATGAGCGGACGGACGAACAATCGGTCACCGACGATGGCCGGCCGCGAGAGGTGAACACCGTGATCCGTGCGGCCACCAGGCCAACCGGCAGTGGATTGCCAAATCGTATCGCCGTTGGTGGCGTCGACCGCAGTGATGTCAAACTGTTTTGGATGCGAAGCCACGATGACAATGACACCGTCGCTGGCCGCCATGTTGACCATTGTTGTACCATCGATTCCGACGAGCGGTTTGTCCCAAAGCGGTTCGCCGGTCGCGGCATCGAGAGCGACAATCCGCTGCTGCTGGAATAAGTCCTTCGACTCAATGCGACGCGACTCGGCTTCCATGAGCTGCCTATTGCGGGTTTCGACGAACATCACCTGACTGTCGCTGATGGTGATCGTCGCGTTGTTGATAAGCCCGTTTTGATATTGCCACAATTCGTAGCCGTCAGACTTGCTGGTGGCAAACAACTTGTCGCTCACAACCTTGGCTGCGTCGGGACCATCGATTGCATCGTACCATTTTGAAGGCCCCCAGAATTCGTCATAAGACGATCCGGAGCGAACAGCGGAGCCGATTAGTGTATTGCCTTGGCTGGCGAGGTAGCCCCAATCGTAAGACCTTCCCGCGAGTTCGCCGACCGGCACCTCGAAGTGCAACACTTCACCGGTTGCGGCGTCGATTTTCCAGACTCGATCGCGAACAGCAACGTAAACAAAATTTTCATCGGCACACCAATTCGCACAGTCGCGGGGGATATTGAACCGGCGCATGAAAGGGATTTCGAGTGCCCAAAGTACGCTGCCGTTGTACTGGTCGACGGCGATGAGCCGCTCGAGCCCTTGCATGAACAATCGCCCGCCAATTGCCAGTGGCGGTGAATTGCGGTTTTGTCGGTCCGATTGATAGCGAGGCCCTGGTCGGCCAAGCCACTGAAGAGCGAGGTCGTTGACTTGGTCGATGCCGCCGAGCTGTTCACCACCAAATGCCGAATTGTCGGCACGCCCGTAGGCGTGAGTCCAATCGCCGCTGCCGGGCAACGGGGTGCCGACAACGGATTCACACTCTTTGACAGATTTGTTCAATTTCGTACCGAAGATTGCGACTCCGCCGGGAGCCAAGAGCGACTTGATTGATTTCTTGTTAGCAAAATCGCACTCGTCGTTTACGACAATCAAGTTCGCAATCCGCGGCGTGATTTGTACGGACTCGTCATCGCGGGTGGTTCGAACCGACACCCGGGCCGCGGCCCCAAGTTCCGCTAGTCTCATCCGCGCTCGCTGGGCTGTCGGTTCGTCCCGTACAAACCAATGAATCCGATAGCCAGAAAGCGCGGCAATGACCGCCGGAACTTCCGAATCTTCGGGATGATCTAATTCGTCAAAGCCGTAAACAAAACAGATGCCCCTCGGCGAGGTTGCGCTTGCAATCAGCTCGCTCGCGAGTTGCGCGCCGGGAGTGTTCACAAGATTACCTGCGACGCGAGGTGGGTTGTAGTCGAAAAATGTGTCGCACTCAAAAGACTGGCTCGCAAGACCTTCGCGGCTTGCATCGCTGAGAATCCGGTAGTTGTAGACGCGGTTGTGTTTGAGCCCTGCGATTTCAATGTCGTGGTCGATCTCATTCGTTTGTGTTGAGTCGCTGTAGACCTTCGTCTCGCCTGCGAGTTCGAGTTCGAGGTGAGTTGGCGTTGGTTCGGCCGTTTGCCAACGAATGCGCGCAGTACCGGGGGCGGTAAATTCCAGCCAGGGACCAACTTCAACCATGAGCGTCGATTTCTTCGATGGGGCCACTAGCGACGTCTCTGGAAAGCGATTACTGCTGAATTGCTCGGCAATTTCATTTTGTTCGATCACACGCTGGTAGAGTCGAACTTCATGAATTGCCCCCACCAACGGAAAGTACTCGTCGCTGTCGTGGTAGGCGGCAATCTCGACCGGCGTTTTGTCGGGGTAAGTGATGGGGCCTTGCTGCGCTTCGCTCGTCTTTACAACTCTTCCATCGACCCAAAGCCGCATTGTTGCGCCGTCGTAGGTGCCGACAACGTGATACCAACGGCCAAGCTTCATCGCCTCGTCGGCCGTCATGTACGTCAGCCCCGAGTCACCACCAGTCGCAGCAACTCCCAAGCAGAATTTGTTGTCGCGATAGCCAAGCAAGAAACCAGTCTCGGCGCTGCCGTTATCTTGAATCGCGCTGAGAATGCCTCCCCAAGGTTGCGCTTTATCGATGCGTACCCACGCGGTGACTGAGAATTCTTTCTTCGGCAGTTCGATGTCGTTGTGATTGTCGGTGACGTTGAACGATTGACCGCCGGCCGACAGATCGGCAAATTCGAACTCGCCCGCGCGCTTGTGGCGAATGGGCGATGCCGTTGTTGCGTCGTTCTTACCGGCAATATCGGCGACTCGCAATCCAGTTGCGTGGGGCCGCTGAAAGACCCAGCGCCCCTGCAATCCAACCTTGTTGGTCGGCGGTGGGGGCTTGGGAACCCAATCCTCGCGCGTGCTGCTGTCGGTCCGGGTTGCTGCACTAGGGGGCGATGCCGCGGCATTCTGCGGCGTAAAGGCCTCGATCGTGCCGATGTCGGTGCTCACCAAGAGAGTGCCGTCGCTGAAGGCCAGGTTCTGTGCGCGGCCACCGATGGCACCGCCCCACAGCCGGTCGCCATCCTCAAGAGCGAACGCCGCGACGTTGTCGACTCCACCAACAATGATCGCATTGCCGGTCGCAATCATCGAAAGCGGATGATCGACCGGCACTTGCCAGATCGGTTGCTCGGAGTCTCTGCCGAGCGCCATCAACACATTCTTGGTGAGCAAATAGGTGATGTCTTGGCGAACAACGACTGCCCGGGCTTGACCGTGGGTGGCCACTCGTTCGCGGGTATTCGCCTTGCTTCGGGTCATCCAACCCGCCTTATTGCCGGGACCGTGCAACACTTCGTCGGCCGCCACAACCACATAGGCTCCACCGCCTCCGCTGAGGCTCCCCAACGACGCGCCATCGCGGCGGGCGAACAGCATCGGAGCAACACGGCCCTGGGGTGCAATTAACAGTTCTCTCGAAAGGGCAAGCGGACCTTCGAAGGTCATATTGTCGAACTCGCGAACGAAATGATTGACTCCGGAAGGCTTACCACTTTTCGCATCGACAGCACACAGATAGCTTTTTTCCCACGGCAGCAGCGAGGCGGCGAAATACGCGGTTCCGTCGGCGACACTCACACCAGTGCGGACGGGCCACAAAGGAATTAAGTTGCCGTTGTTAACGACGAGTCGGCGATCGCGATTTGGTAGCTCGGCGGTGGGCGAGAAACGCCAGATCAGCTTGCCGGCGACGTCGATACAGTACGCGTGTCCGTCGTCACAGCCGAAATAGATGTGGTCGTCGTACCACGTCGGCGCGACCCGCACCGGGGCATCGGTGCAGAATCGCCAACGCTCGTGGCCCGTTTTGGCGTTGAGACAAACGACCGCGTGATCGGCTGACGAAGCAAAGTAACAACTTCCAGCCACAATAATAGCTTCGTAAGCGACGTCGTAATCGCGCATCGAGTGCAAATCGGCAAGCGACGCGTAGGCATCCCACTTCGCCGGTCCATGCCAAGCGGGCTGTGGTTGGCTGGCTCCGCGGTAGACCCAAGCCGCAGCGAGCCGCCCAGTGTCGATGGTTTCGTTGGTTACGGCATTACGCTCAAAATTTGCGCGCGTTGTCGACCAGTCGGCATGCACTATCGGGGACGTCGCGGCATATAGCAGAGCGCAAACAATCAAAGGGGCGACGTGCATCGTCAAATCCTCCGCGTGGAAGAGTTCATGAAATTGCGGCTACGAAAAAAAGCTGATGGCGAGAGTACAGGCATTTCCACCCGCTGGCAATGTTTGATGCAAGAATTCCGCACGTGGCAGATCGACTAAACCTAGACAACCCAGCCAGCCAGCCACTAGGCTTTGCAGCATGAACATTCGATTTGCCGAATTGGCTTTCCTTCGCCGATGGGTTTTCGCAGCGGCCGCGTTCTCGGCGTTGGCCGGCCAATCTGCGGCGTGTCGCTACAATGTCCGCGACATTGGTTTCGTCGACCTGAAAGACACAGTGTTTCAGGTTGTTGTCTCGGGACCAGCCGCAGAAGCCGAGGCGTTCGCCGATGACCTGCGAAGAGAACTTGGCGATGTGCCCCTCGCGATCGCCATCGACGAACAGTCTAAGTTGCAACTTGCGAGCAAGTTGAAATCGCCCGATGGTCGGACGAAAGAAATTCCGTCCACAGACGCGGCAATCGTCGCGGAGCAAATTGTTAGCACGGAAAGCGAAAATGAATCTCTCGCACGGCGACTGCTCAATGCTCATAGCGTGGCGGTCTTCGTCGGGGGCGACGACGCAGCCGAGAACGAACGTGTGCTCGAACAAATCCGAGCAGGAATCACCGAAGTCGAAGCGGGGCGAGCGTTCTGGCCGAAGGGCATCAACGGCACTGTCGAACTGACGGTTGTCGAGCCGGCCTCAAAGGATGACATCATGCTCTGGAATCTCGGTTTTGATCTCGCTAGCCGGCGACCACAGTTGGCAGTTGTGTTCGGTCGGTGCCGCCGGTTGGGGGATGTGCTCGACGCCGAGCGAATCGCCGCGGGCGAGTTTCCTAAGCTCGTGAATGTGCTCTGCATGGACTGTGAATGCGAGTACGACATCGCTCCGCTCGTCGGTCCAATGATCCCTCATCGTTGGACAACACAACTTGAACTTGCTGCGGTCGAGCAGCTCGGCTTTGATCCGGGCCATCCATTGGTGCGGATCGAAACCGCGCAAATCCTCGACCGTCGCGATCGGACCGGGGTCGCCGGGAAGTCTCCGCTCGAAGGGGGTTTCGGCTACCAGGAAATCGACCTACCCAGCTTGCCACCGAACGGTTCACCGACGCTTGAAGGAGTCGCTACGTTAAATGCGGATTCTCACGATGCCAATTCCTCCAGCGAAATGAGCCAGCGCGCACTGATAGCCGAAGGTCATTCTGACTCCGCGGAGTCACACTCTGCGGGATCTCACTCTTCAGAGTTGGCCTCGACGGAACGACAAGAAGAGTCGTTTACTTCGGTGTGGGCCACCATCGCGGTCCTGTTGGCAACGGCTATTGTCGGCAGTGCGGTCGTTATCTTTTGGAGCCGTCGGTGATGGTGTTACGGACGCTCTTTCGCGAGATTTTACATCGCCCATTCAGTTTTCTGTTGGGCGTTGTATGGACGGCATTGGCCGTGGCAACCTGTCTGGTTATCACCGCACTACATGAGTCGGCGGTCAACGAAACCACACGTGTGCAGCGCGACATCGGGTTCAATTTGCGGATCATCCCGGCCGCCGCCGATGCCGACCAATTATTGCTCAACGGCTACGTCGAGGAGACGATGCCCGAGCAAGTCGCCACGCTTTTGGCCGATCGCAAGACAATTGCTTACAACCACTTGGTCGCGACGCTGCACGGACCAGTTGAACTCGGCGGTAGGCCGGCAATACTCACGGGCATTTCTCCCACGATGTTTCCGCCTGGAAGCAAGAAACCGCCGATGAGTCCCGCGATTGAAGAGGGGACCGCCCACTTGGGGAGCCAGCTAGCCGCGCGATTGGGCGTCGAGAAAGGCGATCGTTTTACTTTGGGAGGCCGATCGATTGAAGTTGCCCGTGTTGCACCCGAGTCGGGAACTCAAGACGATCTGCGAGCGTGGGTGCCGCTAGCGCTGGCTCAAGAGATCTTGGACAAGCCGAGCGCGATCAACGAAATTCAGGCAATCGACTGCCTTTGTCTCACCCCCGACGAGAACCCCCGCGAACTCTTGCGAGCCGAAATCAGCGGCGTCGCACCGGAGGCACAGGTGGTGATGCTAGAAAAGATTGCGACCGCCCGCGCCAGGCAACGTCAAATGATCGGCAAGCTGGCACGTGTAGCGATTCCGACAGTCGTCGTTGTTGGCGCCGCGGGAATCGCTGTATTGTCGTGGCTCAACGTTCGTGGTCGCAGTGCGGAAATTGGTCTCCTGCGTGTGCTTGGCCACTCGTCTGTGACAATCGGCGGCCTCGTGTTCGGCAAGGCGATCTTCGTTGGATTCGCCGGCGCAGCACTGGGCATCGCCCTAGCGCAGGGTTTTGCCGGTGAATGGGTTGCCGATCTATTCCCGATGACGGGTGGCAAATTCGAATTTGATTGGCAATTGGCTTGGCGGGCGCTCGGCCTCGCGCCGCTGTTGACTTGCATCGCTGCAGCGATGGCGGTCTCGCTTGCCGTGTCGCAAGACCCGGCCGTCGTCTTGCGCGATCAATAGCATCTCGGAACCGAAGAGACTTAAGAACTATGGATCTCTTGGTGGCTCACGACCTTCGCAAATCGTACCACACTCGCCGCGGCTCGGCTGAACCTCTTTGTGGCGTTGATTTGTCGCTGAGCAAGAGTCAGTGTGTCGTCGTCACTGGTCCCAGCGGTTCGGGCAAAACGACGTTGCTGCTCGCGCTTGCGGGCATGTTGCGACTCGACGATGGAAAGGTCGAATTCGAGGGCAATCGCGTCGATCAGTTTTCACATAAGGCTCGTCGTCATTGGTGGCGACGACGCGTCGGGTTTGTTTTTCAGAGTTTTCACCTCGTCCCTTATCTATCGGCTACCGATAATGTTGCCTTGGCAATCGACGGGCCGGGTCGCCGCCGCCGGGCTCACGAAGTTCTCGCGGGAGTCGGTCTGAGTGATCGCTACGAAGCCAAACCAATCACGCTTAGCGCCGGCGAACAACAACGGGTGGCCATCGCCCGCGCGATGGCCAACAACCCCGATTTGCTGTTGGCAGACGAACCAACCGGCAATCTCGATACCGCGAGCAGCGACGAGGTTTATCGACTGTTCCAAGAATTCCAGCATCGAGGTGGAAGCCTGGTGATTGTCAGCCACCAGCAAGCGACTCGAACGATTGCCGATCGCGTGCTGGAGTTGGACCAGGGAAAGTTAAACACAGTCGCCTAACTCTCAAGGTCCGATTTGCCTCTCACCACAAACAGTGCATCCGGCGCGTCGGGCCAACTTGACGATGCGAAACGTCATTTGTCGCAAATCGTAGACGAGCAGCCGCCCCGCCAGCGTTTCGCCGAAACCGGCGATGTGCTTAATCGCCTCCATCGCCGCCAGGCAGCCTAGCGAACCACTGACAGCGCCGAACACCGGAAATCGACGTTGCCACCAAGCGGGTGGATCCGGATAGAGGCAAGCAAGACAAGGTGTCTCACCTGGCACAACCAGCATGAGATGGGCTTCGAGATCGTACATGCCACATTCGACGATCGGCTTGCCAAGCCGCACTGCGGCGGAGTTCATCGTATAGCGTTCGTCAAAGAGGGGGGCGCAGTCCACAACAAGGTCGACACCACTGATGATCTCATCTGCGTTTTCGCGGCTCATATTCTGTGGAATGGCCTCGACCACGATATCGGGATTGAGCTCTGCCAGCCGACGCGCCGCCGTTGCGACACGCGGCGAACCGACGCTCGCGTCCGTCACCAAGAGCTGGCGGTTGAGGTCGCTCGGCTTGGTATTTCCCGCGTGGGCCAAAACAATCCGACCGATGCCTGCGGCGGCAAGTTCGTACGCAGCTGGTCCACCCAAACCGCCGACTCTCGAAACGAGAACACTTGCGTTCTTGAGTTTTGCTTGGCCCGACTCGCCGAATTGGTCGACCGACATTTGCCACTCATAGCGAGCGCGATCGGCGTCGGTCAGGGAGTGGTAGACCAATGGTTTCTCGATCGTTCAGAACTGCGATGAAACGTAAGCAAGTGAGCGCGAAAATAAGTGTTCCTGTCAACCACCGCTCACAGCCGTGAGGATCAATACTTCGTCGCCATTATTAAGTTTGTGTGTAGATGGATCGAGGATTTGCTGATCATTGACACAAATCAACAGACCGAGCTGTAGCGTCTCGGCTTCGTTCAATAATTGCTGCGACACCTCACCACCGTATTTTGCAGCAATTGTACGCATGAGTCCGGCGATGTCCGTCTCTGGTTTGATGTCGATTGTTTCGTTAGCAAAGCCAATCGTCGCCGCGAAGCGGTTGGCATACTGAACTTGAACCCGCATCACACGCCCTTTGCTGTACGTTGGCACTGGAATCGCTATAGTGTGATTTCAAATTACCATCCTACCAACATTTCCTCCAGTGTCGTTTCGAAACATCATGCTCAATTGCGAGCGACTCACCCTTGGCACCAAGGCGTTCCGGCTCGCTGACATTAGCTTTGCCGTCGAGCAGGGGGAGTATGCCGTATTGATGGGGAAATCGGGTTGTGGGAAGACAACGCTCGTCGAGTCGATTTGCGGGCTGCGACGGCTCGATTCGGGAACCATTACGCTCGCCGGTGTCGATATCACCCGTGCTCCCATCGCGACGCGCGGAATCGGTTATGTTCCTCAGGATGGAGCCATCTTTCCGCGCATGACAGTGGGAGACAATCTGTCATTCGCACTGATGGCAAGAAAGCGACCTCGACGCGAAATCGAAGCCACCATTGCTCCACTCGCCGAACGGCTCGGCATTGCTCACCTGCTCAATCGCAAGGCGACCGGTCTCAGTGGCGGCGAAACACAGCGGGTCGCACTCGGCCGAGCGCTCGCTGCGAAACCTGCGATCTTGCTGCTCGATGAGCCACTCTCGGCACTCGATGAAGAAACCCGCGACGATCTCATCGAATTGCTCAAGCAATTGCAAATCGAACACGGCATCACCGCGCTTCACGTCACACACAGCAAACAAGAAGCTCAACGCCTGGGGGATAAGATTCTCGTACTCGCTGACGGCAATATTTCAACTTCCCCGAGTGAGCAACGCGATCCTCGGCCCCCCAAACAGACATTGAATCCAAAGTCGATTCGCCCCCGAGACACAAAGGTCGTCGAGATACGATGCCACGAGTAAACCCCCTCGCCACGATGCTGGTCGTCGGTGTCGCTTCACTAGCGGTACTCTATCAACTGTTGCCAGCCAATCGATCGTCGGCCGACGTCATGGGGGGCGAGATTGTGGTTTACTGCGCCGCCGGCATGCGTGTCCCGATGGAAGAAATCGTGGAGTCTTATCAGTCGGAGTACGATACTTCGATCACCATTCAGTACGGCGGGTCGAACACCCTGCTCAGCCAAATCGAAGTCGCGCGGCAGGGAGATTTGTTTCTGGCTGCCGATCTTTCTTATCTCGATTTGGCTCGCGAAAAGAAACTCGTCAACGAGGTGCTACCGTTGGCGACGATGCGGGCGGTGGTGGCTGTTCCCAAAGGGAATCCGAAGCAGGTTTCGTCGATCGACGATTTGATGAAGCTCAAGGTCGCGGCAGCAAATCCCGATCAGGCCGCGATTGGGGGTGAAACGCGTCGATTGCTTTCCGCCAGCGGACATTGGCAACAATTCGACGAACACGTTCGCGAGAGTGGAGTTTACAAACCAACCGTCGGCGAAGTCGCCAACGATGTTGTACTCGGCAGCGTCGATGCCGGAATTGTTTGGAACGCCGTCGCGACCCAATATCCCGAGTTAGAAATCGTCGACATCGACCAGTTCGCCAACAGCAGCGCCGACATTGCCATTGGCGTATTGAGCACTTCCAAGCAACCAACGGCGGCACTCCGATTCGCCCGCTACGTCGCCGCGAGCGACCGGGGGCAACCGATCTTTGCCGAGCATGGCTTTGAGTCGGTCGGCGGCGATCCCTGGAAGCTGCGGCCGCAGTTCACCTTCTACGCCGGAGCCGTGAATCGCAAAGCGCTCGAGCCGATAGTCGCGAAATTCGCCCAGCGCGAGGGGGTAGAAATCAACACCGTCTTCAATGGCTGTGGCATTCTCAACGCACAACTCGAAAGCCTCGGCGCGCAACACGATTTATTCCCCGACGCCTACATGCCTTGCGATGTCTATTATCGCGACGCTGTCGATGAGCTCTTCGATGAAGGGGTCGAAATTTCGCATACAAGAATCGCGATTGTCGTTGCCAAAGACAATCCGATGAACATCACATCACTCGCCGATTTTCACAAAGAAGGGGTTCGCGTGGCGATAGGCCAGCCACAGCAGTGCACCATCGGTGTGCTGAGCCGCAAACTGCTAGAATCGGTCGGTCTCCACCAACGCGTCTTAGCCGACAATGTGGTGACACAAATGAGTTCGTCTTCGCTGCTGATACCCACCATCACCACAAAATCGGCCGATGCGGTGCTCGCATACGAGTGCGATGCACAGGCCGAAAGCGATCGGCTGACAGTCATTCCCATCGACTCGCCGTTGGCCCAAGCCGTACAGCCGTTTAGTATTTCGCGGACGACGCGATACAAACAACTCGCTGGTCGACTTTGCGATGAAATCCTGCTCTCGCGACCCCTATTTGAGGAGGCCGGCTTCGGGTGGCAGTCTCCCGACCTTGCCGAGTGAACGATTGAGTCGCGATCTCGTCGGCCGTGGCATGACGTCGACGTCTCGATTTCCCCGGGGTTTTGCGAGCCAATTATGAGGCGCGCTCGATGGTCTCATTTGCGAGTACTGTGGCCCGCCGCTGCCCGAAAGTTGTGGGCTGCCGAAGTGCCCGTGTTGGCCTTCCCTGTTGGCCTGTGCAATCGACACCTTGCGAGAATCAGTTTTTGTATATGCGTAACCTCTGGGGGAATCGCACCGGTTAGTGGAGTGTAGAGCGATCAACGACTAACATCCCCTACAAAATAGCCACCCGCGAAGCACTTTGCTTCGCGGGCGGCTTGCCGTGGTCCCGACGACGCGTGACGACGAGCTTTCTCAATCGAAAACTAGCGCCACTTCAGCACGGCAAAGACTCCTTCTCCGGCGCGAACCCGTTGGGGCAGCGACAGCAATTGGTCGCGGTAGATGCTCAGCACGGGCGCCCCACCGAACACCACACCGCCGCCGACCATGATGTAGACGGCCGTTGTTTGCAGTTGGTTGGGTACATCGATCAGCAACACCAGGCTGAACAGATAAGTCGCCAGCATGGCGACTCCACCGAGTGTCGTCGCACGGAACCGGCACAACAGTCCCGACACCACTAGCGCCAAGCCCAGCACCAGCACACATCCTTCATGCACGGCCGTCCACAGCCAGTCGCTACCGAACAAGCGGACCGACAACAACCCCATGGTCATCGGCAGGGCGACGAGCGCGGTTCCGATCCACAAACCCAAGTCGACGATCAACTCTCGATCTGGGTCGTCATTAGTCTCGTCGGCCATTTTGGGGCTTCGCCAAGTGACATGGGCGACGATCAACAGCACGCAAGCCTATTTCACCGGCGCCGATGAGCCCTACAAGAAACTCCAACGAGCCCTCCGCGCCGAAATCGACGAAGCCGCCTGGAGCACGCTCTACAGCACCGCCAGCCGAGCGTTCGCGAAGCCCACGACCGGCAAGATCGCAGTGAAGGTGATTAACCACTTTGGGGATGAGGTTTTGAAGGTTTATGAGGTTTAGAAGATTCACCCCACCGGCAACGCCGACGTCCCGGCGTCGGACATTGTTGTCCGACGGCGTGGATTCAGCTGCTCGTCGAGTGAAACAAAAGTGGGGTGAATGCCCGGGGAGTGCGAAAGGATTCTGGCAAACACGCCTATTCACATTCCAAAGGTGGCAGACGTTTCGATTCGGCGTTGGAGTTGCTTTCTTGGCGTGGACGGTTCCTCGTGCAGCCATCTTACTCTCGTCAGCATTTGAAATGCCGACTGCCTCGGCACCAGGCAACCAACTTCCCGACATCATCGGACAACTTGCCGAGATTACCGCAGGTATTGCCGGTATCTTATCGAGCACCGGCACGCTTCGTGCCACGACTGCCGGTCGCCAAAAGGTGGCCAGTATCGACACTCCTAAAACGCCAACGCGATCGGCGACGAAGCCATGGGACAGCAAAACCTGCCAGCCTACCGACGGCCCCGCGGGTTGATTGATGTTCACTGCTTTTTTCCTTGGAGAGTTGGAGTCTGCCAAACCTGAACAACGCTGCCTTGTCAGCTTAACCACTGTTCGACCGCTGATGGCAAAACAGAGCCGGTGCCGGCGTGCTGGGGCCCATGCTACTGTGATCAGACGCCGTGAGACCGTCATGCGGACGGGAATATCGCCGGGCCCGCGATACAGTGCGACAACAAGACCGATACGCTGGCAATGGCCACCAAGCGTGATGCCACGATCGCCAAGCTGCACATCGAGGTGCTGTTATCAGCCTAAGCCATCGGGGACGATCGCAAGCTAATCACGAAGAATTCGTTCTGCGGTCAACTGATCGTAGCCCCATTGAGGCATCCAAGCGTGCTACGGGTCGACGCGAGAGTCGCTTCTAGTCGAGAGACTTAGAGCCTATCCGAAAACTGAACTAACGTATTGGCATCTCCGTATTGCAGGGAACGGATTTTTTGTCTCTGCATGCACGGAGGTGCTCCTTGTCTCGGAGTACATCGTCGGAGTTTTTCGAGGTTCCAGAGTCGTTGTGGCAGCGGGTCGAGCCGTTGCTGCCAAAATACCGGGTGAGTCCTCAGGGTGGTCGCCCGCGGTTGCCGATGCGTAAGGTGCTGGCTGGTATCCTTTATGTGCTCCGCACGGGATGCCAGTGGAAAGCCATGCCGCGGGAGTTCGGTTCGGGCAGCGCCATTCACGACTACTTCCAGAAGTGGGCCGAGAGTGGCTTGTTCGAGAAGCTGTGGCGCCTCGCTCTGGAAGAGTATGACGAGCTGGTCGGGATTGACTGGCAGTGGCAGAGTTTGGACGGGGCGCTAACCAAGGCGCCGCTGGGCGGGGAAAAAAACCGGCCCGAATCCGACCGATCGGGGCAAATTGGGTGTGAAGCGGTCGGTCTTGGTCGACGCTGCCGGCGTGCCGTTGGGCGTCGCTATCGGCGGCGCGAATGTGCATGACCAGAAGCTCGTGACCGAAACGCTCTCCAACATCCCCGTGAAACGTCCGCGACCAACGTCCCGCAAGCGACAGCATCTCTGTGCCGACAAGGGGTATGACGCCAAAGCCGTTCGCACAGCAGCCCGCCGACGACGATACCAACCCCACATCCCCAAGAAGGGCGAACCGGCTTCGACGCGAAGGCGACGCAAGGCCAAAGCCCGCCGCTGGGTGGTCGAGAGAACGCACTCCTGGACCAACCGCGCACGACGGCTGCTCACTCGATGGGAAAAGAAAGCGGCAAATTATCTTGCGTTCGTCCATCTTCAATTCGCTCTCACGTCGCTACGCGCCGCGATGGTTCTCGGATAGGCTCTTAGAATCGGCCTTCGAGATCGCTCAGCGGCTAAATCCACGCCCTTTTCGCGTCATAAAGACATGCCACCCCGGATAGCATTCCGCAGCGGCATTTTTTGTGACTGTTCGCCCCCAAACCCCGGAGTTCTGCTTGCTCGAAACCATCATCGCTACGCTCTTGCTCGTGCTGCTCGTCGTCTGCCTCGCCCTCTCACGCGAAGTGCGACTCCGACGAGCACTCGAGCGACTCATTGCCCTACTCACCCGCTCATGGAGGTCCAATGACCCGAAACCACCCCGTGATGTATTCGATGATCGCGATCGCGATTGTCGTCTGTAGTCTGTTTACTGGCTGCGAGACCGATGACACTGTGACCCAGATCGCACTCGAATCGGCCGAGCGCCAGGCGCAGCAATCGCGTGACACGACCGAGCTGCAAAAACAAGTCGCCGCCGGATCGAAAGAACTCGTCGCCAGCGATGCTGCCTCGCGAGAGCACTTTAGCCAACTGCATCGCGAGGTGCAGCAAGAACGGCAAGAACTGGCCGGCCAGTGGAACCGGCTGGAAGCCGAGCGGCAGTCGGTTGCGAGCTCTCGTCGCCACGAGTCGCTGGCGCTGAGTGCCACCCGTGGCATGGGAATCGTCGTCGTTGTGACGCTCGCGCTCTACTTCGCCGGGCTCTTGCTGGTTCATGCTCACACATCCGAGCCGAGCACCGAATCGCTCGAACTACTTATCACCGACATCACCAGCGACTCACCTCAGCTGCTGCCCAAACCAACCAACACACCGCTACTCACAGCAAAACAGGAGGACTCGAAGTGAGTCATATTGTGACCATCCAAACCGAAGTCCGCGACAAAGCAGCCGTTGAATTGGCTTGTCGGCGACTCAATTTGCCGGCGCCACTCGCTGGTCGCCATGAATTGTTTGCGACGCACGCCGAGGGTCTCGCCGTCTGGCTCAACGACTGGCGGTATCCGCTCGTCTGCCAAACCGAAACGGGGCAGTTGCACTTCGACAACTACGGTGGTCGCTGGGGCCAGCAACAACGGCTCGACGAGTGGCTGCAAGCGTATGCCGTTGAAAAGACCAAACTCGAAGCGCGGCGGCAAGGCTATCAGGCGTACGAACGACAACTGGCCACCGGGGAAATCGAAGTCACCATCAACGCCGGAGGTGCCGCTTGAAACCGACCATCAGAGTCATTGTCTCGTCCAGCGGCGCGACCCGCATCGAAACAACCGGATTCACTGGCCCGCGGTGCTGCGACGCCACCCGAGCACTCGAACAGGCACTCGGCACCAAGTCGAGCGAGCAGTTGACGGGCGAGTTCTTTCAAGTCGCCAAGACTGACACCAATCAGCAGTACACCACGCAGTGAACTTTCTGAACACCAAAGAAACAGTGAACTCGCTGAACACTAAAGAAAAGAGGCACTATGAAACTGAGCGAAGAACTGGCCGAGTACATCCGTGCCTGCTTTGCCGGCATCTGGATTGAAACTTGTGAGCCCGAAGAAGCTGTGCGGGAAATCGCCGAGCTGTGCCGCCATGAAAACTGGCAACTCGCCACCTGGGATATTCACGCCGGCCTTGCTGGCGATGGTGCCGCGACCGATCCGCTCGCAGCGCTGCAAGTGGCCTACACGTTCGATCGTGATGTCGGACTGCTGGTACTCACTAACTATCATCGTTTCTTGGGGCCGGCCGAAATCGTGCAGGCGCTGGCAACCCACATCGAACTTGGCAAACAGCAACGCCGGTTCTTTGTTGTGTTGGCGCCGGTCGTCGAGCTGCCGAAAGAACTCGAAAAGCGGTTTGTCGTTATTGAACACCATTTACCCGATCGCGACCAACTCCGCGCGATTGCCAGCGAAACAGCCACCGAACCGGGTGAGTTTCCGGCGGATGAATTCGCCGCTGAGCAGATTCTTGCTGCGGCCGCCGGCCTCACGCGGATGGAAGCCGAGGGAGCCTTTAGCTTGTCGCTCGTTCGCCATGGGCAACTCGATGCCGGGACCATTTATCGGGTCAAAGGCCAGCAGCTCAAGAAGTCAGGATTGCTTACACTGCATGACGGCCCCGAGCGATTCGATCAACTCGGCGGACTCACGGCACTCAAGTCGTTCTGCCAGCGGGTGCTGCGCCCTACCACTATCGAGAGCTTGGCGAGTCCTAAGGGAATTATGTTGGTTTCGCCCCCCGGGTGTGGCAAGAGTGCGTTTTGTAAGTCGCTCGGCAACGAAGTGGGGCGACCGACGCTGCGGCTCGATATGGGCGCATTGATGGGTTCGCTTGTGGGGCAAAGCGAGGCCAACATCCGCCAGGCGATTGCGCAGGCCGAGGCGATGGCTCCTTGCATCTTGATGCTCGACGAAATCGAAAAAGGGCTCGCCGGCATGAGTGGTGGCAGCCAATCGGATGGGGGCGTCGCTACCCGCATGTTCGGCACGCTCCTCAGTTGGCTTGCTGATCGCACCAGCGATGTATTTGTGGTGGCGACCGCAAACAGGGTCGAGCAATTGCCACCGGAGCTCACTCGCGCCGAGCGGTTCGATGCGGTTTATTTCGTCGACCTGCCAGGTCGCGAAGATAAAGATGCGATCTGGCCCATTCATCGCCGTAGGTTTGAGATCGACGCACAACAAGCCTTACCAAACGATGAGCAGTGGACTAGTGCCGAGATTCACTCCTGCTGTCGGCTTGCGCGACTGCTTGGTGTGTCGCTGAGTGAAGCGGCCCAGAACATCGTGCCGGTGGCCATTTCGGCAGCCGAGTCGCTGGCGCAGCTCCGCGAGTGGGCCAGCGGGCGATGTCTTGATGCCGAGCGCGGTGGTATCTGCCGGGGTGCGAGCCAGCAATCGGCGAAACGCCGGGGGATTAGTATGCGGCCGTCGGAGAATTGAAAAAATGCGTCGGTGTTTACGACCGAGGCAGGTTTCGCGCATTTTCGGGGGCCTGCCAAGCCACTAAGAACCTATCCCAGAACCTCAAGAATTCCGCCACAGGATGTGAGCGAAGACGAGATGCAACAAGGCTTCGTAGTTTTTGGCCTTCTTTTCCCACCGCACCAGAATGCGGCGGTAGCGATTGAGCCACGAAGCGAT
>JBGSRO010000071.1:0-20186 GCA_041737535.1 Pirellulales bacterium
GCGATCGCGATGCGGCCATGCTCCGCCTCGAACGTGTCGCATCGGCGACGCCGCGAAGGTCGCTGGCCGAAGCGACTCGTGACGTGCTCGCTTTGCTGGCGGACACGGTGGGCGAGTCGCCGTCGGTTTATGTCTTCACCGATCTGTCGCGTGCGAGTTTCGATGACGTATCGCTCGACGCGTTGGCCAGTTCGCTCGAAAAATTGCCGAAGGCCAAAATTCATTTTGTCGATGTGGGAGTCAGTCAACCACGCAATCGAGGGCTTGCCGCGCTCGAACTGTCGAGCGAGCGTCCCAGCGCGGGCGAACCTTTGACGATCCGCACGGGCGTCTACGGCACGGCCGCTAGCGATGCACCCGCCAGCGTCGAAGTGTGGCTCGGCGAGCGCGGTGGCGAACCGGCTAAACGGGCCGACAAACCGGCGAGTGATACCTTGGAGTTCACGCTCGCCGGGCTCGACGCCGGAGTTCATCAAGGCTTTGTCAGGCTGTTGTCAACCGATCCGCTACCGGTCGACAACACGCGATTCTTTACCGTCGAAGTCGTCGAGCCACCACGCCTACTGCTCGTTGAGTCGGAACCGGGTGGCGCGATTTTTGTGAGCGAAGCGCTCGCTTCATCGGCCCTCAATGGCATCGTTGCTCCCAGGTTCATTTGCGAAACGGTGATGGTCGACAGGCTGCGAGTCGATGAAATTAACGACTTCGATGCGGTCATGTTGCTCGATCCGCCACCGTTGGCCGAGCGCACCTGGCGTGCCTTGGCCGAATTCTCGCAGTCGGGTGGCGGCGTGGCCGTTTGTCTCGGTAGCAAGTCGGTCGGCAAGCTGGCCGAGATGAACTCGCCGGCGGCCCAGCTCGTGCTCCCCGGCAAACTCAAATGGACTAGTCGGACGCCGCGTTACTTGCAGCCACGTAGCTATGAGCATCCGATCCTGCGCGAACTCGCGGACGTGGCGGGCGAGACGCCTTGGCCGCTGTTCCCTGTGTTTCAGGCGTGGCAGTTCGATTCGCTAGACAGCGCAGCGAGCATTGTTAGCTACTTTGCCGATGGCGCACCGGCCATCGTCGAACAAACGCAGGGGAATGGCCGGTTGGTGGTGTTGACGACGCCGCTTTCCGATCGCGCCACGGCCGATGCGTGGAACTTGTTGCCCACTAACCCCGAGCCGTGGCCTTTTCTCGCGCTCGTGAATGGGTTGGCCGATTACCTGGTGGGGACCGCTACGCATCCGCTCAACTACACGGCGGGGCAAAGCGTTGTGTTGCCGCTCCCGAGGCGGAGCGATCTTTCGAGTTACATCCTCGCGCCCCCCGAAGGCGAGGCGCTCGTACAAACGCTCGACCCGACCGCGCGCGATATTGTGCTGAGCGTCACGAGCGAAGTGGGCAACTACCGCGTCACATCGGGGGGGACACAAAGTCAATTCGAGCGCGGCTTTAGCACCAACGTCGACGACGCAGCCGGTCGGCTCGATCGCGCCGACTTCAGCGACATCGCGAGCCGCCTGGGCCGCGACCGGGTGACGAGGGCCGCTTCGCGAGACGACATTTCGAGCACCATTGATCTCGCCGCCACTGGTCGCGAGTTGTTTCCTTGGATTATCACAAGTGTGGCGCTGCTGCTGGCGTGCGAGCAGGTGCTCGCGAACCGCTTTTACGCGGCTTCGCCGCGGGGGACGGGGGTTGGGGGACGGGGAGTGATGATTGATAAATAATTTCTCCGATGAGGCGTCGCTCATCGGCAATTGAACCTTCGCATTGGAATCTGCCACTTCTTTCCCCTGGTCCCCATCCCCCGACCCCGGCCCCCGCCTGCTGATGCAACTCGAATTCCATCCCGTTGGCGGCCCTTGGCTCGTTGCTATCGCGGCGACGGTGCTCTTTGCGCTGCTCGGGCTCGCGCCCCGGCATGTGAAATTGCCTTGGGGGCGGGCATTGATGCTGCGCACGCTGCGGCTGTTGGCGGTTGTGCTCGTGTTGCTCGCGATGCTGAGGCCAACGCTCAAATACACAGAGACGCGCTCGGTCGAGACGACGCTGCTGGTGTTGGTCGACGCGTCGCGGAGTATGCAAGTCGTCGATTCGCTTGGCGGCTCGAGCAGGTGGGACTCGCTCAAGCAAATGCTCAGTGATGCGTCGATTGACTTCGCGCAGCTCGCCGAAAAATCGAAAGTCAAGTTCGTCGAGTTTACCGATACTACTCGGCCATTGTCCCAACTACTCGCCGGCGATGAAGTCGTGCCAAAGCTCGACGAACTCCCTGCTGGCGATCAATCGGCGATTGGGGCCGCGCTCGCCGATGTGCTCGACAGCGACGAGCGGCTCGTTGGTGTGTTGCTGCTCAGCGATGGGACACAGCGGGCCATCACGCCCCGCGACGCAGTGCCCCAGCTAGTTGCCCGCCAACTCGCGGCCGAGCAAGTGCCACTCTACACGTTCACCTTCGGCCAACCGGGCGGCAGCGAACGGGCCGACCTCGCCATCGAAGATATGGTCGTGAGCGACACGCTCTTTGCCGGTGCCCCGGCAAATGTCAACGGCCAGCTTCGCAGCGATGGCTACCTGAATCAACCGGTCCAAGTGCAACTCGAATGGGAAACCGACGAGGGCGAAATGGAAGTCGTCGCCGCCAAACAGCCCACGCCACTCGAAGCCTCGGCAAGGATTCCGCTGTCGCTCGCACACACACCGCGCACGTCGGGCGAATATAAAGTCACGCTGCGAGCCGTTTCGCCCGCCGGCGAGCTGGTCACAACAAACAACGTCGCCAGCACGTTCGTCACCGTTCGCGATGGGGGCATCAAGATTTTGTTTCTTAGCGGCGCCAAACAAATCGGTGGCCGTGCGGGGGGACGCGAACAACGATTCGTCCGCGACACGTTGGCGACTTCGCCCGACATGCTCGTGACGCATCGCGTCGTCGACTACGCCCCGGCCGAGATCGATTTGCAGAGCGAATTGGTCCCCGGGCGGTGGGATGTGGTCGTGCTCGACGATGTCGATACGCTCGGGCTCAATGCCGCATCGTGGCGAGCGATGGCCGAAATGGTGAAGCAAGGGACCGGGCTCGTGATGCTCGGTGGCCATCACAGTTTTGGACCGGGTGGATTTCGCACGAATCCGGTCGGTGATTTGCTGCCCATTGAAATCGGCATTGCCGAGCGGCAACAGTTTGGCGAAGCGATTCGCGACGATGTGCAACTTCCGTCGCCAGTTGTGATGGTGCCGACGCAGCTTGGGCTCGCGCACCCCGTGCTGCAAATCGCCAAGGGAGACGAGCTATCGACCACTTGGCAATCGCTACCGCCGCTCGATGGAGCCAACGTCTTTTCGCCGACAACGCTCAAGCCCAACGCGGTGGTGCTAACACAGACCGAAGACTCACGCTCGCGACCGCTGCTCGTCGCCGGTCAGAGTGGCAATGGCCGCGTGATGGCGTTCGCCGGAGACTCGACATGGCGTTGGCAGATGCAGGGCAAGGTCGATCCGTTCCGCCGATTCTGGCGACAGTTGATGCTCTGGCTTGCCAAGAAGGATTCGCGCGAGCAGGGACAGGCCTACATCGAACTTGCCACCCGGCGAGTCTCACGTGGCGGACTCTTAGAACTCGAAGTCGGTTTCGACCGTCCCGAGACCGAACAAACGAGCGACCTTACCTTTGATGTCACGATGACCTCGCCCGATGGCACGACCGAGTCGCTCGTCACAACGACCGCGGGCGTCGACCGCCGCGCCGCAAACTATGCCGCGCTTGGCAAGCCGGGCGATTACTCGGTTGAAGTCAAAGTTTCGGCAGGCGAAACGGAACTTGATTCCGCACGAGCGCGGTTCCTCGTCCCCGACGAAGACCTCGAACTCGACCGCCCGGCAGCCGACCCGGGGCTGATGGCCCAACTCGCCGCGACGACCGCCGCCGCCGGTGGCCGAGCGCTCGCTCCCGAGGAGCTGAGTGGGCTGATTCGCGAACTGGCCGATCAACCGGTCGAGACGACCGAAGACGTTCTCGCGCGGGTCACCTATTGGGACAAATGGCCCTTCTTTTTGACCTTCGTGGCGGTCGTCGCGACCGAGTGGTGGTTGAGAAAGCGGTGGGGATTGGTTTGAGTGATGAGTGTGGCGGGGTCGATAGCCGACGTACGCCTCGTCGCTGACGCTTTACTATTCAACAACCGGCTAATCAACGAAGTCGAGAGCGGGGTCGCTTCCGATTCGCTGGCAACTTTCTTCGCGGGCGTTTTCTTGTTTGAGTAAGGAACTTCTGCGTTTCTCGGCAAGCCGTTCGTGCCGGCGCTGCGCGGCACGGAACAGGCGAAAGTAACTCGAATTCAATTCTTCGTCCGTTGCAGCGGCAAGTTGATCGACGACTCCGTCCGCTCCAAGGCTCGCGAATAGTTCGTCTGCGAGCGAGAGAAAGTATTGGTACGAACCGGGTTCGCCTTGCCGAGCGGTGCGGCCAATGAGCTGGCGGTCGCTGCGCGCACTCGGCCCGAGTTCGGCGACGATAACGTGGAGTCCACCCTGCTCGATCACACTCCGATGAACTTCGATATGGGTGCCGCGGCCCGCCATGTTCGTCGCGATGGTAACGACGCCCGGTTGCCCCGCGATCGCGACGAGCTCGGCTTCGCGGTCATGGTGGCGGCAATTGAGCACTTGGTGTTCAATCCTTAGGCTCGCGAACAACTCGGCCAGCCGATCGGTGCTGCGGACCGAAGTGGTGCCGACCAGCACTGCGCCGCCGCGATCTTGCCGGTCGATGATGTCGCTTGCGATGGCCTCTAACTTGGCTTCGCAGCGACGGAAGATGCGCGGAATCAGTTCGGTGCGCAGACACGGTTTGGTCGTTGGGATCGCCGAGACGCGAAGTTTGTAGACTCGGCGAAGTTCGCCGGCGGCCGAACTCGCCGTGCCGGTGAGGCCGGCAAGAAACTGATAGCGTCTAAAGAAAGTTTGCACGGTCGTGCGCGCCAAGTTTTCGTTGGCCGCCGAGATCGGCACACCCTCACGGAGTTCGATCGCCTGCTGCAACCCGTTGCGCCATTTGCGCCCCGCCGAGATGCGACCCGTTGGTCCGTCGATGATGGCCACGGCGCGCTGTTCGTCGACGAGGTAGTCGCGGTCGCGCTCGATTAAGTGCCTGGCGACCAACGCGGTCGTGACTCCGTCGTAGAGCTCGACTGAATCGATGCCGTACTGTCGGGTACTCAGCCGCGACTTGCCGCGATGACTCAGCTCGATGATCCCGCGCGACGTGTCGATGTCGAAGTCTGCGCCCGGTCTGAGCCCCGTGGCGAGGTCGGCAAATTGCTCGAGCAATTTTAGGTCGAGGTCGCTCGCTCGTTCTTGGCTTTGCGAAATCACCAGCGGAGTGACGGCATCGTCGAGCAACACGCTATCGGCTTCGTCGACCAACGCGAAGTAGTGGCCACGTTGGCTCGTCGTGGCTTTGCTTGCTCGGCAGCTCGCTGACTCGTCGGCAGCTAAACGGTCTCTCAAGAAGTCGAAACCCAACTCGCGCGACGTGCCGTAGGTGATGTCGCAATCATACTCGGCTTTGCGATCGTCGGGCGGTTTGGCGGCCGTGATGCAACCAACGTTCAGGCCCAACAAAGCGAGCACATGACGAGCGACGTCGCTATCGCGTTGGGCCAAGTAGTCATTGGACGTGACGACGTGACAGCCCCGCGCGTCGAGCGCGAACAGATAGGCGGGCAAAAGTGCCGCCAGCGATTTTCCTTCGCCCGTTTGCATTTCGGCGACGCGCCCCGACGCGAGCGCCAAACCGGCTTCGAGTTGTGCGGGATAATAGTCGAAGCCCGCGAACCGGCGAACCGCTTCAGACACCAGCGCAAACGCATCGGCTAAGAATTCACTGCGGTTGCCGCCGGTCGTCGCCCGCCAGCGGAGATCTCGCGACCTGCGCAACAACTCGGCGGCGCTAACCGTTGCGAGGGACTTCGCCAGTTCGCTGACCAGCTCGATCTGCCGGCGTGGTCGCCAGGCGTAACGTGGCAGTCGTGCGAAAAGCTGCCATTGCAATTCCCCGAGCGTCGCCATTAGAGTTGTCCGTTCACGTTGATGCAAACTTGTCGCCACAGCCACTCGGCGGCGGTGCGATGAGTCACCAGCGTGCGGGCTCGGCCATTCATGCCAGCCACGAGCGGGAGTTCTGCGGAGTCGATGACAACTTGGGCACGGTAACCGGCAGTGATTTTGTTGGTTGCGTCGTCGACCATTTGACTGACGCAAGAAATCTCGCCCTCGACGGTGCGGCCGGGCAGTGAATCGAGTTGCAGCCGAACCTTAGTGCCCTCAAGAAAGTCGTCGCGGAGCGTTTGATCGATCGCGAGCGTCAGTTGATAGCGTGTCTCGGCAGCAACCGCGGCGATTTCGGTCCCGCGCTGCAGAAACGCACCGTTGTTCGACGAGTCGAGTGGGCTGCCGCTCCAACTTGGCAGTCTCTCGAATCCGTCGACTTGATTGTTCAAAAGGCGTGCTGGCTCGACAACTGTGCCATCGCATGGTGCGACAACATAAAGTTGCGAAAGCCGCCGGTGCTGTTGTCGGCATTGTTCGTCGAGCGACACCAGTTCTTGGCGGGCCGACTCGGCATTAGCGGCGTCTCCCTCGGCGCGATAGAGCGTCAATTCGACGCGCTTAAGTTCGGCCGACAGCTTAGCCGCGCGGAAGCGCTCGCGGACCTCGTCGTTGTCGAGCCGGGCAATCATTTGCCCCGCCTTCACGCGTGCGCCCGGTCTCACGTAGACCTGTTCGAGTCGTCCCGGCTCGTCGACGTAAAGGTGAAACGCCCCAGTCGGCTCGGCGACGAAGGGGACTTCGACCGACAACGGTAGCGGCACGAAGAACGCGATGAGCAGCACGACCACACTCACTGAAGCCGTCGCTAGCCAGCGCCGCGAATAGGCAATTTGGTCGCCATGCGTCCGCACAAATCTGATGAATTGCTGCGATGCCGAAGCGATCGCGATGGCGACCGCTGCGAGGCCCAGCAGCCACCCGGCAACGCTAAGTCCATAAGGCTCGAACAAACGGCTCAGCGAGAATGCCACAAACGCTAAGAAAAGCCACTGATAGCACTGCGAAAGCAGGGCGTAACTCAGCAGCCAACGGCGACCCACGGCGACGTTGGTTGCTTGGTCGGGAAGCTCGACGCCACACAAGTGCCGCGCCATCGTTCGATTGAGCATCCGCCGCGAGCGTTCGCGGAGGTTGGGCACGCCGAGCCAATCGCTGAGAATGTAATATCCATCGAGCCTCAACAGCGGGTTGAGATTGAACGCAATCGACGACACGCTCGTGATGAGCACCAGCAGGAAACACCAGTTCCGCAGCAGGCTCGGTTCGAGAAACCACCAAGCCACCGCCGCGAGCGAGGCAATGATCAATTCGACATAGACACCGGCGAGACCCACGGCGATGCGGTGCCAGCGGTTGGCGAACATGGCCGCGTCGGAGACATCGCAGTAGAGGCAGGGACTAAACACGAGAAACGCCACGCCAATTTCGTTGCATTCGCCGCCGAGTCGGCGACATGCGAGCGCGTGTCCGATCTCGTGAGCCAGCTTAGCCAGCCCGATCGTCAGCCAGCCCAGCGCCCACATCGCGGGCGTGTTGAGCTGAGTGGCCGTGGGCAGTTGGCCGGCGATTTCGTCGTAGCTGATGCCGCACCGCAGCCAAACCATCGCAACGAACGCTAATGCGATGGCGACGCCCCAACCACCGAAGCCCGCGCGTAGCCACGGATCAATGGCGTCGAGCAGTTTGCGCGGGTGGAAACCAGGCAAGCGAATGTAGAGCAACTGTTTCGCGGCCGAAGCGAACCGCTGGCGTCGTCGCTTTCGCGATTCGCTCGCGAAGAAAGCGCCGCGACCGGTGCGCGTTGAATAGACCAATCGCTTTGCTAGCATATCGTCGACAAAGTGGCGGATGTCGCTTGGCGACGGCCGAAAGTCGGGCATCGCCCGAATCAACTCCGCACGAATCTCGGCCACGCTACGAGTGCCGTCGAGCAGTTCGAGAATGGCAACTTGTTGGCGATCGAGCCGAAAGTAGTCGAGCGACATGGAATCTTTCACCACCCAATCATCATCGACCTGTTTGACGATCAGGTCAGCCCGCTTCACGAGCGGAAGCGGCCTGTCGGACGACGCTTTCATGTTGCTGCTCAGACGAGGGAATCGTGCCGGCGTGCGGCCCCGTGAATGGCGGCCCCGCGAATGGCGACTGATAGAAGATTCCGCAGGTGCTGGCAAGCCGGTTTGGCAGCTTCATCGGCTCGCAGCGTCGGCTCTTCGCGCGAATGCTATCACTCGCGTCGCCCGAAGCGGATGCCGAAGGGCCAGTTTTTGTGGTCGGGTTCGTATTGCCCCGCGCCTCCTTGGTAGAGCTGGCCGTGAGTCCAGTCGAGTTGCACTTTCGAGTACCGAGGGTTGTAGTCGTATCCCCAAGTTCCCTCGTTCAAATGGCGTGGCTGGGGTGTGACGTGGGGCGTTGCCGGAAAGCCCGCGAAGCTTCCGCCCACATAATAGCTCTTGTACTTCGGTCCCCCCGCCCACTTGGCCCAGGGAGCCGTCGTGTGGGCGTAGCCCGCGCGGGCGTGGCGCTCGTACGAATAGTTGCTGATGGGGGCCGGCGCGGCGCAGCCGGCTTCATCGCGGTGATGCGATTCGTCGGCTGCGGCGACGAGTCCCGTCGTCAGCAGCAAAAGCATCGCGGCGAGACGACGCTGTTGGCCGCCGAAACGCTTGGACAAGGTCACTACGACACACGCTCCACGGACGCATGCAACCTGGCAGTGTTGTGATGTCAGCATGTCAGTTGCTTTCGTTAGCCGAACGGGTTGCGTAGGAATTTCTGGAACGGCAAACGTACGCCATTGAGAAAGACCTGGTCGGCGCGGGTGACGGTCGCATCGGGCAGGTAGCCCTGGGCACCGAGGAATGTGACGACGTCGTCTTGGTCGACGCCGTCGCCGCTCACACCAAATCCACCGATCAGCACGCCATCTTTATACAGCGGTGTCGATCCGGGAAAGAAGACAATGCCGTTCTGGTTTGCGAGTGGCTGCGGTCCCATCGCCGCGACAACGGTGGCGTCGCCTGGGTCACGGAAGTTGGTCATTGGGAAGAACGCATCGTGCCCTTTCACGCTGTCGAGTTCGCTCACCGTGGCCGGGCCGCCGAGATTCTCGGCCGTGCGTGGATTGATGTTGTCGTCGTTAAGGATCGAGAACTCGGGCGGCGGGCCATCGATGCCCGACGGATAGCGCGGCTCAGCCAAGAAGCGGAACGTGCGGTTTGTGAACGCCGTGCCCGCGGCGACCACTTGGTCGACAGCTTGCAAGTCGGCACTGTCGGCATAGTAGCCGACGTTGCGGGCCTTCGCGACGGCCACATCAATCGAGAACGTTGTGGCGTTTTCCATGCGGTAGAGTCCCAGGATCTCGCCCGACGAATCGGCGATGGCAAACACCATCCGCGTGCGACTCCCGATCGGCAACCGCACGGCGGCCCTCGTTTCGTTGGCGGCCGCGATGGCGTTCTCGATGATCGTCTCGACATCGGTGGCCGTGATGTTGTCGACCATCGAGTCGTGCGGCGTCACCAACCATCCGGCGGCGACGATCTTACCATTGCGAAGAAATCCATCGACCGAATTCGCGAGCGGCATGTTCATGCCGTTCACCGCGCCCGGTCCCACTTCGGCGCCTCGCTGGAGCACGGTGGGAATGCCGGTCTTGCTCGAACCAGGTCCGATCCCTTCGAGCGTAATGCCCACCAAATCGAGTCGACCGAACGGCAAGTCGAGTCCCTCGACCGGCGGAATTCCTGCCAAGTCGCCAACCTTCGCGCCCGGTATCCATGCCTCTGCGCCGAGGCTGCCCCCCGCGGCCGCGAGCGCGATGAACTCGGCCTCGAGCACCAGCGGCGCGTTGGTCCGCTCCGCTTCGGTTTGCCCAATTCCTGCGACGAAGCCTTGTTCGTGGGTGGCGAAGCCATCTTCGCCCGGGAAGAACACCCCTATGCCGCCGACGAGCGTATCGCCAAAACCATCGAAGTCGCTATCGCGGAACAGCGGAATCCCACCTGGCAGCGTCGCGATGCCGCGCGATTGCGCATCGCGCAGCCAGTCCGAGTTGTCGACGCTTCCGTACGACTCGGGCGCATAAAGCCCTTGGCCAGTCGGCACAAAGTTCGGATCGAGATTAAAACGGCCGACAGTTTCACCGTCGGCGTCGTCAGGACTGGTACGCAACAAAAAATCGTCGGCGGTGCCACGAATACCGTCGGTCCCCGGATGCAAATTGCTATCGCGATTGGTGTGTTCGATCGCGAACAAGTCGACTGGCGGCGTGTTGATAATCTCCGGCGGGAAGTGCCCCCCCACGCCAATCGGCGCGACAAAGCCCGGACCTCTCACCGTCGAGGCATTTGCTTCCGCCAGACTCGTGCCATCGACGTTGGGATTGCTCTCGACCTCGCGCTGCGGGTTGGTCGATTGACTGATGAACCGCACCGTGCGCGAAGTGAGCGGAGCCGCGCTACCACCCAGTTCACCGTTCGAGAAGAGGGCCGCAGTGCGAGCTTTTGCGACCGCACCGTCGATCATGAAGACGAGCTCGGCTTGCGATAGACCACGATCGAGGATGGCTTGTTCGACGCGGACGCCGAGAATGCGACCGTTGCGATCGACGACCGCAATAATGGCGTCTTCGCTCGCCGTCGCAGCCGACGCCCGGTCGAGCAGCGTCGCGACTTCAGCGGCCTCTAACTGCGCTTCTTCGTTTGTCATCGCCTGCTGTTGAAGTGCGCTACCGGAGACTTGTGTTGCAGCCGCACTCACATCGTTCTCGGCATGAAACGCTTGTGTCGCTGCCGCTGCTTCGGTCGACTGACTCGCCAGATCGTCGGCCATGAAAGTGGTCTCGCCCGATGCGCTGTCCGACGGAGTCGGGTCGTGCGTCGGAGCGAGTTCGATGGCCAACGAGAACAAGCTCTGCTCGATATCAGCACTCGCATTGGCCGCCACTGTTGTGTCGGTCGTGGTGTCGTTCCAGGCCGAGGCAAGGACCGGTCCGAGCAGATCGGCCGTTGGCATTACGTGAGTCGAAAGCCTATCAGCGGCACCCGACGTGCCGCTCGCCGACTCGTCTTGCACAGGTGGCAATTCGACTCGTTCGTTCGCCGATTCGTTTTTGCCGGCTGCTTGAGTCAGTTCGTGTGGCACATCGGCGAGCGCATCGTTCACGTTAGCGTCACCCACACCGGCAATTGCCGAGCTGACCATGCCCCCCAAGTAGAGCCGACGCTCGAGTGCTTCGACAGGTGCTAGCAATGAAGCCGCTGCTTGTTGTCGGCGTAGAGACGGCGAATGCCCACCACGGGCAATTAACTGCGCGCAGTGCCAAGCACTGCAAAGCTCGATGAGTTTCATAGCCGCTTCCCGTCCCCTCGCAATATTCGTGTCCAGCACTGCCGAACCGCTGCTGTTTGTTTAATCGGAAAAGTTGACCCAATCGTTGAAGTTAATTCCGACTTGCGGTCGATCACACACCAAGGATGCGTCGACGATGGGCCGACGTTGTGTTGAAGCTGCGTAGAAGCTGCTAGCAGGGAGTGGTCGGCGCTGGCTCCGCGAGGCATCCAATCGTGCGTTTTACTTGCCGTCCACACCTCGTCTTTTCGTCATGCGTATCGCTCGTCCGATCCGCCGATTGCTCTTCTGCTGCGTCATCGCAGCAGTGGCCACTGGCGTATGGCGGATGGGTCACGCTGCCACCGACATCGGTGAACTTCTCGGCGACGAATTGGTCTGGCCGAGAAACGTGTCACACGAAGCGCCCCACGAAGAAGTACCACGCGAAGTACCACCACGCGAAGCAACCGCTTTGCTGACACCCATTGCGCCGTTTTGGGAACCGGCCGCAGCGTCGCAGGCAACCGCGCCACTCCCGGGCGACGCAAAACGCTCGGCGGACGATCGCGAAGAAGTCAGACCGAGGTTCCTCGACCGGGCGCTCGAACCGGGTGACGTCGAGCCAGCTTATGTTCCGCTCGGCACGATCGAAGAGTATCAGCTCATCGAATACGAGCGCGACGCGCCGCTCGGTTTCGCCGGTCCGTCGGGCATTTTGCCGACCGAATTGCAAGAGTCGGCCCACTTTCTGCCCATCGAAGATCGCTGGCGGATGGGGTTTCCCTCGTGGGATCGGTACGACCGCGATCACCCAGTGGGCGACGACTATCCCTACATGGAAGGTCGTTGGTGGGACCCCTACAACCAAAACGTGCTGAAGGGAGATTATCCCGTCTTCGGCCAACACACGTTCATGAACATCACCGCGACGATGCTCTACTTGAGCGACTACCGCCAAGTGCCGACCGGCACGACTCCCTTCGAGAGCACCCGCGACCCATTTCAAGAAGAGTTTTTTGGCGACCCCAATCAATATTTTTATAACCATAACTTGTTGCTGGCCGTCGAGTTGTTTCACGGCAACGCCGGGTTCAAGCCGACCGACTGGAAGATTCGTTTCGAGCCAATCTTCAACGTCAATTTGCTCAGCGCGGGAGAACTGGGAGTCGTTTACCCCGATGTCAGGCGCGGCACGCGACGGACTCGCCACGACGTGGCGCTCGAGCAATGGTTCGTCGAAGCCAAACTGGCCGACCTCGGACCCGACTACGACTTTCTCTCAATGCGTGCCGGGTCACAGTATTTTGTCAGCGACTTTCGCGGTTTCGTTTTCAGAGACATCAATCGAGGGGTCCGGCTGTTCGGCACCCGCTACGCCAACCGCGACCAGTTCAACATCGCCTACTTCGACCAAGCCGAGAAGAACACCAACAGCCAGCTCAACACGTTCGACGATCGTGGCCAAAACGTTCTGGTGATGAACTACTTCCGCCAAGACTTCGTCTACCCCGGTTTCACGGGGCTCGTTAGTTTTCACTACAACAACGACCAGCCGAGCACTCGGTTCGACGACAACGGTTTCTTAGTCCGCCCCGACCCGGCCGGCATCTTTCGCGAGCACGAGATCAATTCCTACTACGTTGGCGTCGGTGGCGACGGACACATCGGCCGCTACAACATCGCCGCTCAGTTCTATCACGTCTTTGGCAACGACAGCCTGAACCCCATCGGCGGTGCGAAACAGTCGATCGACGCCCAGATGGCGGCGCTCGAAGTCTCTTACGACCGCGACTGGGTGCGTTTTCGCTCGTCGTATTTTTATGCGTCGGGCGATCGCAATCCCAACGACTATGTTGCCGAAGGGTTCGACACGATTCTCGACGACCCGATTTTCGCCGGGGGCGAATTTAGCTATTGGCAGCGGCAGCCGATCCGGCTATTCGGCGTTGGTTTGGTCCAAAACAGGAGTCTGGTCCCCAACCTGCGCTCGAGCAAAACTCAGGGGCAAAGCAACTTCGTGAACCCAGGCTTGCATCTTGCCAACGTCGGCATGGATGTCGAAGTCACACCCAAAATGAAGCTGATTGCCAACGCCAACTACCTCTGGTTCGACCACACGGCCGTGCTCGAAACCTTCACCTTCCAAAGCAACATCGACAACGACATCGGTGCCGACCTCAGCCTCGGAACCGAATATCGGCCCTTCCTCAACGACAACGTCATCTTCGCCGGCGGCTATGCCGTGTTGATTCCGGGCAGTGGATTCAAAGACCTCTTCGGCCAAACGGCGCCCTTCGACATTGCCGGTGCCGAAGCCAACGACATCGACACGGGTGCCAAACACGCCGTTTTTGCCGAGATGGCGTTCACTTATTGATTCACCACGCTAGCACCCCGGCTCGCGTTGCTAGCGGAATCGTGGTTGCGTCATTTGGCTCCTGTTTCCATACTACGCCGAAGGAGTCTGCGCATATCCGTTCAGGGAAGGGCATACCGTCGATGCTGCGGCGATTTCAACTACGACGATCGCTGGCAATTGCGACGTTGCTTGCGCTCGTCGTCGAAGCGCCGGCACAGCCGCCGGAGAGTTTGCCGCCACCCACTGAGTTTGTCGATCCCTATCCAATGCCCGCCGACATGTTGGGGGTCGATCTCAAGAACCAGACTGTCGCGGACGTTCGCGCCAAGAGCACCGGCTGCGTCGAGTGTCACAAGACGGTTCACGACCCTCACTTCAGTCCGTCGGTCAAACTTGGCTGCGTCGATTGTCACGGCGGCGATCCGACGGCCACGAACAAGTACGCGGCTCACATTTTGCCCGCGCATCCCGAGGCGTGGGTGTCGGCCGCAAATCCGGTGCGCAGCTATACGCTACTCAATCAAGAACGCCCCGAGTTCATCCGCTTCGTCAACCCGGGCGACTTGCGCGTCGCCCACATCGCCTGTGGGCAGTGCCACGCCAACGAGACGCTACAAGTTCGCAAGAGCATGATGACGCACGGCTGCATGTTGTGGGGAGCGGCGCTCTACAACAATGGCTCGGTTCCCTTTAAGTGGTCGCGGTATGGCGAAAGCTACAGCATGAATGGCGCGCCGCAGCGACTGCAAACGGTCCCTCGACCGACGGCCGAAGAGACTGCGCAGAAAGGCGTGTTGCCCTACCTCGACCCGTTGCCCCGCTACCAAATCAGCCAACCGGGCAATGTGCTCCGCATTTTTGAACGGGGCGGTCGGTTCATTTTTGACCCGGGCATTCCCGAGATCAAAGAAGAACCGGGCCGACCTCGCGGGCGGCTCAGCAATCGCGGGCTCGGCACGCTCAATCGGACCGACCCGGTGATGATCGGGTTGCAAAAAACGCGGCTCCTCGACCCGACGCTGAATTTTCTCGGCACCAACGACCACCCGGGCGATTTTCGTTCGAGCGGCTGCACCTCGTGCCACGTCGTCTACGCCAACGACCGCTCGCCGGTCCACTCGGGACCGTATGCCAAGTATGGCCATCTGGGCGAAGCGGCCGAGAGCTTTGACGAGTGGGTCAAGTCGGTCGACCCGACCATCGCCAAAGGCGAATCGGGCCACCCGATTCAACATCGCTTCACCAACGCCATTCCGACCAGTCAGTGCATCGTCTGTCACACACACCCCGGCACGACGGTCATGAACACCTATCTCGGCTACATGTGGTGGGACATGGAGACCGATGGCAAGTTCATGTATCCCGAGCATGAGCACGAGCTGACCGCCGAAGAATACCAGCGCAAGGCGATGTCGAACCCTAACGAGGCCGCCATGCGTGGCCTCTGGTCCGACCCCGAATTCTTAGCGAACGTCGCCACGCTCAATCCCAAACTCGAACATACGCAGTTCGCCGACTTCAACAGCCACGGCTGGGTCTATCGCGCCGTCTTCAAGAAAGACGAAAAGGGTCGATTGCTCGACCACAAGGGCAAGTTGCTCGAAGACGTCGACGCCGAGCAGCGGCAGTTGGCCGTCGCGATGCCCGAATACGTCAAACAGCTCTATCGCGACCGCGACTGGGACTCGAACGACGAACAGGTTGCCGCCGAACTAAAAAAGAAGGAGCAAGCCCTCGAAGACCTCCGCGACGATGTGCCGGTTCACATGCTCGACATTCACCTCGAACGGGGCATGCACTGCATCGACTGTCACTTCGTGCAAGACATGCACGGCAACACCAAGCTGTACGGTGAAGTTCGTGCCGCCATCGAAATCACCTGCAAAGACTGTCACGGCGACGCCCGTCAGCGGGCCATCGAAATGGTCGACGGCAAACCGTCGATGCGCACCTCGGGCCCCGCCGCCGCCGACCGGCCCGGCGACCAACCCGATGGCCGCGAGTTGCTCGCCCTGCGCACTCCTTCGGGCAAGCGACGGTTCGAACTGCATGGCAACCGCCTCATCCAAAACTCGATGGTCGAACAAGACTTGAGCTGGGAAGTCACCCAGGTCCGCGACACCATCGACCCCGAGAGCGACCACTACAACGCCATGGCCGCGCTGGCGAAGACCGCCCGCTACGACGACGCTGGCAACTTCGTTTGGGGCGACGTGCCCGACGATGGCACTCCTTGCGCCCACTCGGGCGAAGAAATGAGCTGCATCGCCTGTCACTCGGCCTGGAACGCCAGTTGTTATGGTTGTCACTTGCCGCAAAAGGCCAATCGCAAAACGCCCGACCTACACAATGAGGGAGACGTGACGCGCAACCTCGTGTCGTACAACTTTCAGACGCTCCGCGATGATGTTTACATGCTTGCTCGCGATGGCAACGTCACCGGCAACCGCATCGGGCCGTCGCGGTCGTCGTGTGCGATTCATGTGACGTCTTACAACTCGAATCGCGAAGAGATTTACATGCAGCAACAGACCATCTCGGCCGATGGTCCCAGCGGCATCGCCTTCAGCACCAACGTCCCTCACACGGTTCGCGGGGCGGGCGAAACCAAGACGTGTACTGCTTGCCATCTCTCGGCCGACAACGACAACAACGCGCGCATGGCCCAACTGCTGATGCAGGGGACCAACTATTTGAACTTCATCGGTCGCTTCTGCTGGGTCGCAGCGGGCGAAGAGGGCCTCTTCGGTGTCGCCGTCACCGAACTCGAAGAGCCGCAGGCCGTGTTCGGTAGTTCGCTGCACGAAATGGCTTTCCCAAAGCACTACGAAGAACACCTCGAGCACCACCGCAAACTCGAAGAAGCCCACGAACACCCGGGGGTCGACCCTGTTGAAAAGAATCTGATGCGCAATCGCGACATCAGAATCCTCGACTTGCAATTGCGAGGCGAGTTCCTTTATGCGGCCACTGGCGAAGGGGGTCTTCGTGTCTTCGATGTGGCTTTCATCGACAACAAGGCGTTCTCCGAGCGAATCGTCACCGCGCCGGTCTCGCCGGTCGGCGCGCAACTTTTCGTCAGGTCGAAATACGCCCAAGCCGTCGCCGCGCCGTCGACCACGGCACCCGACCCGACTCGCAAACAGGACCCGGCAAACGAAGAGCCCGAGATTCATCCGATCTACGCTTATCTGTTTGTCGCCGACAAGTACGAAGGATTGATTTTGGTGAACGTTGGCACGCTGCTCGATGGCAACCCGACCAACAACTACCTGAAGCGAGAACTAACCTTCAATCCGGGGGGCCTGTTGCGCGGTGCGTGTGAAGTCACGATCGTCGGCACCTATGCCTACGTCTGCTGCGATGCCGGGCTCGTGGTCGTTTCGCTCGACGATCCGAAACAGCCCAAAGTCACCTGTGTGGTTGGCAACGATCGGCTCGATTGCCCTACCGACGTGCAAGTGCAGTTCCGCTATGCGTTCGTTTGCGATAAGCATGGCATCAAGACGTTCGACGTCACCGACCTCGCGAACCCGATTTACTGTGCGAGTCTCGAACTCGAAGACGCGAAGAAAATTTATGTCGCCCGCTCCTATGCCTACGTCGCGGCCGGGCATCAAGGTCTGGTCGTTCTCGATGTCGCGAATCCCACCGCGCCGCGCGTCGATCAGGTTTACAATGCCGGCGGGAAAATCTGCGACACTCACGACGTCAAGCTCGGCATCACCTACGTTAGCGAGTTCGCCTATCTGGCCGATGGCAAGAACGGCATGCACGTCGTCCAGCTCACCTCGCCCGAAACGCCCGGCAACGATGGCTACAGCCCCCGCCCAACACCCCAACTGATCGCGACGTTTGAACTCCCCGAAGGCGAAGCACTCGCCATCTCTGAAGGAGTCGACCGCGACCGCGCGGTCGATGAATCGGGCAATCAAATCTCCGTGTTCGGACGGGTCGGGGCGAGACCACTCAACGCGGCCGAAGCCCGCCGGATGTACGAACATCCCCAACGCGGCTTGTGGCAAGTCATCGACGGCACTCGCGACTTCGACATCGACGACAAGGCCCAACGCGAAACCAAACTACGGCAAGAGCTCGAGCAATTCTACGGTCGCGCCCGCGAGTTCCGCCAAGGTCGCGAAGGACCACGCTTACCACCGCAAGACACCAAGCGACCGAATCCGTTTAAGTGAACGGGTGCCACTGCTGGCTTGCCAGCAGTTCGAAGCGAGTACCAGTCACCCAACTCGTCAAATGAGTATTTGCAGACTATTCGCCGAATTGCGATTTCAGCGACGAAGTGAGTTGCTTGAATGCGTCTTGCAACTGCCTTGCATCAAACTTGGCCGCCTGCTCACGAGCGGCCGAACCACTTAGTTCGCTGGCGAACAGACCTTGGGCTTGGTCGAAAGCAGCGAGCACATCAGTCGCCTGCCGCATCGGGTCGACTTCGCGGAGCACTTCTTCAAACCCCCACACCAGGTGCCGCGCCGATTCGTAGTCGTGCGAGCCCGCGCTGCCGACCGAGGCAATCGACCTGAGCAACGCCATCGCGTCGGTGCGCGAAAATGGTTTTTCTTCAACTCGCTTCGCCCAGTCATCGACGGTGGCGGCGGCTTGCTTTAGCTTGTTGGCGATTTCTGACTGTTCGCCGTAAGGCTGCTTCGCGGTCGCCTTGGCCAAGAACTCCTCGGCCGCAATCAACTCCGGTGGAAGTTGGCCTTTGTTAAGCGATTTGCACACGGCGACAAACAAAGGCGACGACCAGTTTTGTAGGATCGGCCGTCCGGGCGTCGAAGGGGGCAACCGCTCGGCGCGCCAGCTCGATAGTTGCAAGTCGTGGTGACAAGCGGCACACTCAAACGACGCCAGTTCGGGCCAGCGATCTGTCGCCGGGGAGAGCGGGAAATCAGTGGTCGAGGCCACTTCGGCCGCCACTCGCGCGTTCTGTGCCCAGGTAACGATCGCCCCCACGGCCAGCGCACGAGTCCGATCGAATGCCAGTTCGCCCGGGGCCGTCGCTCGCAGCGCTGCGTAGTACGGGTCATTGGTCTTCTCCAAAAACTCCGCACTCACGGTGGCGTCTTTCACAGCGAGCGGGTCGGGCCACTTGCTCGCCTGGTGATCGCTCCCACGCAACAGCCGCCAATGGGGCGGCATGTGTCGCATGAATGTCTCGACCTCAAACGCCGGGAGTGGCGGATGCCCGGCCGCGTACATTTCGTGCGTCACGAATCGCCCTTGGGCGAGGTCGCCAATGTGACACGACGCGCACATCCGCGCTCGCGACGAGGGAGAACGGACGTCGTAGAAGCCGAATTTGCTTTGCTTGTCTTTGGTATCAGCGAAACGCCACTTGCTTTTGAATTGGTTTTCTCGTCCCAGCTCTGGGTAATGACCCGAAACCCAACCATCTTTGCCGTTCTCGACATTGCCCGCGGCGCCGTGGCACGTTTCACAACTCACGCCCTGCTCGAGCAGTTCGCTCACCGGCCCGTCGCGTAATGAGCGGGCGTCGGTTTTGCCGCTCGCCAGCCATTGAGCCGGCACAGTGGCGTGACACGAAATACAGCGATTATCAAGCGCGACGTCCCAGCCGAGAATTTGGCTCATCCGCCTCGCCTCGGGCCCACTTAAACTCTTGTAAGCCTCCGAGTGTCGATCTTGCTCGTCCCAAATCGCGTACTCTTTCTTTAGTACCCACGCATCAAATTGACTCGAATTCACTAATCGTCCGTCGGGTGAATGGCAAAAATTGCAATTCACAACGGCGTCGGTCTTCGCCAGTCCAATGAGCCGACGTCCCATCGTGAGCGGACCGACCCGCTCGCCGTCGGTGGGCGAATCGCTCTCGGCATAGTTGGGACAGACGTAATCGAACTTGCCGCTGTCCTGCGCAGCGGCCAATGCCGACCAGCCAATCAAAGCGACACCACAGCAAAGCGATGCGAAGCTGATTCGTAGGATTTGTGGTACCGAGCTCATCTGTCCAGCACTGTTGTTATGGCAAGACTCAAACATACTCTGGTAGCTTCCGTCATTCCCGGCTGCGCGGGATTGACGTATTACTTCGTCGCGAGCTTTTCTGATCGGCTCACCAAGATGTTTCTGATTCATTCCTTGTGGTCTGTCAAAGCCGATCATTAGGGTTGTGTGCCACTGGCTATGCCGGTCGAAGTGATTGCTGGCGTGACGCTTGCGTCACGCTGGCGGAGCCAGTGGCACCCGAAGTTTCTCATTTGACAGTCCACTAAGAACCTATCCCAGAACCTCAAGAATTCCGCCACAGGATGTGAGCGAAGACGAGATGCAACAAGGCTTCGTAGTTTTTGGCCTTCTTTTCCCACCGCACCAGAATGCGGCGGTAGCGATTGAGCCACGAAGCGAT
>JBGSRO010000072.1:0-13853 GCA_041737535.1 Pirellulales bacterium
ATCGCTTCGTGGCTCAATCGCTACCGCCGCATTCTGGTGCGGTGGGAAAAGAAGGCCAAAAACTACGAAGCCTTGTTGCATCTCGTCTTCGCTCACATCCTGTGGCGGAATTCTTGAGGTTCTGGGATAGGTTCTTAGCCGCAGATGAACGCAAATGCACGACAACTTTTCGGCAGACCATCCACGCGGTGCATTCCCAAATTTATTTGCTTTGTCCAAATCACCTGGCAGGTTCTGTTTTTTTGCTACGTATTTCATGTCGACCAACTCAATTCACTTAGATCTCTATTCATCTGCGTCCATCTGCGGCTACTTTTTTCTCTGCGCTCTTGGCGTCCTCAGCGGTTCAAAGCTTTTAAGCCAACACCGGTTGGCGTCGCGTTCGTTCTTGCTCTTCTAGTACCCGTTTATAATCGGTGGGCATCACCTTAATGAACTCGCCCAGCACTTCGTCGAAGCGATCGAGCACGTCACCGGCCACCGGGCTGTGGGTTGCTTCGTGGTGAGCGGCGATCATTTGTCGAAGTTCGGCAACGTCGTCTTCGTCAACCACTTCTTCGAGCAGCACCAATTCCATGTTACAGAGGTCACGGAATGCGCTCCGGTCGTCGGACCAAACATAAGCGACACCTCCCGACATGCCGGCTGCAAAGTTGCGACCGGTCGGGCCAAGCACCACCACCCGGCCACCGGTCATGTATTCGCAGCCGTGGTCGCCAACGCCTTCAATCACGGCGCGCGCGCCGCTGTTGCGGACGGCAAATCGCTCGGCCGCGCGGCCACGAAAGAACGCTTCGCCACTAGTCGCGCCATAGAGACAGACGTTGCCGACAATGATTTGTTCTTCGGCTTTGAAGCCGGCGCTTGCCGGTGGATAGACGATCATCCGTCCCCCCGACAACCCTTTGCCGACGAAGTCGTTGGCATCGCCTTCGAGTTCGAGCGTCACTCCTTTAGCGAGAAACGCCCCAAAGCTCTGCCCGGCTGAGCCGTTGAATTTGAGATGGACGGTATCGTCAGCGAGCGTATTGCCTCCCCAACGTTTGGCGATCTCGTTCGAGAGAATCGTGCCCACAGTGCGGTCGGTGTTGATGATCTTTAGCTCGGCACGGACGGGCGTCTTGTCTTTGAGCGTCGGCGCGGCAATGTCGAGCAGCTTTCGCATGTCGAGCGACCCCGAAAGGCCATGATCTTGCTCGATGACGCAGAATGTGCCTGTGTCGCGCGATGGTCCCTCGGCCTTTGTCAGCAAGCCGCTTAGATCGATTCCGTCCGACTTCCAGTGTTTGATCGCATGGTCGGGGTCGAGGCAATCGACGCGGCCAACCATCTCGAGAATCGTGCGGAAGCCTAACTCGGCCATAATCCCGCGCGCTTCTTCGGCGACCATGAAGAGATAGTTGATGACGTGCTCGGGTTTGCCGGTGAACTTCTTGCGCAATTCGGGGTCTTGCGTCGCCACGCCGACCGGGCAAGTGTTGAGATGGCACTTCCGCATCATGATGCAGCCGAGGGTAATCAGCGGCGCGGTCGCGAAGCCAAACTCTTCGGCACCCAAGAGCGCCGCAATCACCACGTCGCGCCCCGTTTTGAGTCCGCCGTCGGTTTGCAACACGACCCGGCTCCGCAGGTCGTTCATCACCAGCGTTTGGTGCGTCTCGGCGATGCCCAGTTCCCAAGGCAAACCGGCGTGCTTGATGCTCGTCAGGGGCGATGCTCCTGTGCCGCCGCTGTCGCCGGCGATGACGATGTGGTCGGCATAGCCTTTCGTAACGCCCGAGGCGACCGTACCGACGCCGACTTCCGACACCAGCTTGACGCTGATGCGCGCTTCGCGGTTGGCGTTCTTTAGGTCGTGAATCAACTGCTTAAGATCTTCGATACTATAGATATCGTGGTGAGGCGGGGGCGAAATCAAACCAACTCCCGGCGTCGAGTATCGAATCCGCGCGATGTTCTCGTCGACCTTACGACCGGGCAACTCGCCCCCCTCGCCCGGCTTCGCGCCTTGGCTGATTTTGATCTGAATTTCATCGGCGTTGGTGAGGTAGTCGATAGTCACGCCAAACCGGCCGCTGGCGACTTGTTTGATGGCCGAACGGCGCGAGTCGCCATTAGGCTCGGGTGTCCAACGCGCTGGGTCTTCACCCCCTTCACCCGTGTTGCTCTTGCCCCCCATGCGATTCATGGCGATAGCAAGCGTTTCGTGTGCCTCGGCCGAGATCGACCCGAACGACATCGCTCCGGTGCAAAACCGCTTGACGATTTCGCTTGCCGGTTCCACCTCGTCGAGCGGAATCGGCGTGCCCGGCTTGAACGTCAACAGTCCCTTCAGTTGACAACGCGTGCGTGCATCGCCATTGACGTGATCGGCAAACCGCTTGTAGGCATCTTTGTCGCCGGCGCGTGCCGCGATCTGAATGTCGGCGATCGAAGTGGGATCCCACATGTGCCGTTCCCCTTCGGCACGCCAATGATATTCGCCCGGGTTGGGGAGCGAAGCGAGTCGCTGCGACTCGTGTTGAGGATAACCCAAACGATGGCGACGCAAGGCCTCTTCGGCCAGCACATCGAAATCGACCCCCTCGACACGGCTCGCCGTGCCGACGAAGCAGCGGCTCACGACATCTTTCTTCAGTCCCAGCGCCTCGAAGATTTGCGCACCTTTGTAACTTTGCAGCGTACTAATGCCCATTTTGGCCATCACCTTGAGCATTCCCTTGGTGATGCCCTTGCGGTAGCTGCGGGCGATTTTGTGGTCGGCTTCGGTGAGTGGGTTGTAAACTTCGTCATCGATACCGATGGCTCGGTGGCTGCGATTTTCGCCCGCTTCGATCTCGTCGATCTGCGCGTCGCCGGCGTCGAGCAACCCATCGCGGCGAGCTTGCCACAGGGCCTCGAAAGCGACGTAAGGATTAATCGCGTCGGCTCCATAGCCAATCAGCAGGCAGTGGTGATGGACCTCGCGAGCTTCGCCCGTCTCGACCATGATGCCAATTTGCGTCCGCTTATTGCACTTCACGAGGTGATGATGCACCGCTCCAGTCGCGAGCAGCGCACTCACTGGCACGCGATTCGCGTTGATGCCGCGGTCGCTCAGCACGAGCAGCGAGTGGCCCGCGTCGACTGCCGCTTCGGCTTCGGCACAAATGCGGTCGAGGGCGGCGACCATGCCTGGCTTCCCTTCTTCGACAGGCCAAGTCATGTCGACAATGGCCGACGTCCACCCCTTTGACGTCTCGGGATGTTCGCCGAGGTGCTTGATGGCGGCCATCTGTTCGTTCGAGAGAAACGGATGGTGTAGCTGCAGGCGGTGGGCGTGTGCCTCGGTGATGTCGAGCAGGTTTTGCTCGGGCCCGACGTAACACTCCAGCGACATGATCACTTCTTCGCGAATCGAATCGATCGCCGGATTGGTGACCTGGGCAAAGAGTTGGCGGAAGTAGTCGTAGATGAGCCGAGGCTTGTCGCTCAAACAGGCGAGCGACGAATCGTTGCCCATCGAGCCAATGGGGTCTTTCTCGACCTTCACCAGTGGCAGCAACATAAAGTGCATCGTCTCAATCGTGTAGCCAAACGCCTGCATCCGCGCGAGCAGGCTCTTGGGCCGAAACCCGTGCCGCTCTTTGTTGGGGCTAAAGTCGTTCAGTTCGACTCGCTGGTTCTTGAGCCACTCGCCATAAGGGCGCCGGGTGGCGAAGTCGTGCTTGAGTTCTTCGTCGGGAATCAATCGCCCTTGCTCGAAGTCGACAAGGAACATCTTGCCGGGCTGCAAGCGACCCTTGGCCTTCACATTTTCTGGTTTCACGCGCGACAGCACACCGACTTCGCTCGCCATGATGACGCGGTCGTCGTGCGTCAGGTAATAACGCGATGGCCTCAAGCCGTTGCGGTCGAGACACGCGCCGATGTAGCGGCCGTCGGTGAACGCCACCGACGCAGGGCCGTCCCAAGGTTCCATGACGGCCGAGTTGAATTCGTAGAACGCCCGCTTTTCGCCACTCATTGTCGGATGATTTTGCCACGCCTCGGGAATCATCATCATCATGGCCCCCTGCAACGTTCGACCCGTCATCAATAGGAATTCGAGCACGTTATCGAATGTGCCCGAGTCGCTGCACTCGGGCTCGACGATGGGAAACAACTTCGGTAGCTCATCGCCGAACAGTTCGCTCTTGAGAGTTCCTTGCCGCGCGAGCATCCAGTTAGCGTTGCCACGGACCGTGTTGATTTCGCCATTGTGGCTCATGAACCGCAATGGCTGGGCTCGGTCCCACGACGGGAATGTGTTGGTCGCGAATCGCGAGTGAACCATCGCTAAGTGGCTGGTGTACGAACGGTCGCGGAGGTCGGGGTAGTAGGTAAAGAGCTGCTCGGTGGTGAGCATTCCTTTGTAGATGAGCACCTTAGTCGACAGCGAACAGACATAGAACATGAGCCGCTGTTTGAGCGAAGCGTCTCGCCGCAGCAGGTTGCTGGCTCGTTTGCGAATCAGATAAAGCTGCCGTTCGAATACGTCCCCTTCAATGTCATCGGCAGCCGCGACCACCAATTGTTCGATGACCGGTGCAGAATTCGCGGCGCTGGGGCCAAGATCGGCTGCGCGGGCATCGACAGGTACCGGTCGCCAACCGATGAAACGTTGCCGCTGCTCGCCGATGATTTGTTCGACTTGCTGCTTGCAATAGGCTCGTTCGTTGAGGTCCCGGGGCAGAAAAACATTGCCCGCCGCGAAGCGGCCCGGCAGCGGAAGTTGGGCCTTCAGGTCGCTCGCCACGGCCGCGCTCAGGAACTCGTGGGGCAGAGCGGTGAGCACCCCCGCACCGTCCCCTGTGTTAGGTTCGCAGCCACACGCGCCGCGGTGGTCCATGTTACGCAGCACCTCTTCGGCATCGACGAGAATCTGGTGACTCCGCTGGCCTTTGATGTGCGCGACGAAACCGACCCCGCAGGCGTCATGTTCGTTCGCCGGATCGTAGAGTCCGCGCGCTTGTGGCAAGTGCAGCCGGGGGCTGTTGGATTGTATGGCCATCGTGTTTTGCCCTTTGCCTGTTGGCGTTGTTTAAGGAGCGTAGGCCGGGTCGCCGCGAGAAGAGGGACTCACCCCAATCCGCCCGGAGGGGGCGGCGGGCGTGTCGCTCGGCTTGCGAAGCGACACGCCTAGTTGTGAATCGTTTTATTGTTAGCCGCCGCAATCGGAGCGGGGGCGATGTCGTCGTGCGACTCGCCGGCATGTGATTGCAATAGGTCAATGAATTTTTTTGCCACTTCGCTGAGCTCGCGCTCTGCTTTATAGACCAATCCGATCGGCCTTGCGAGTTGTTGCCCCGCTAAATCAATAGCGACCAGCGACCCGCCAAGCACTTCGCGCGAAACCGTCGGCGCGGGGAGCAAGGCGACGCCCGAGCCAATCTCGACCGCTCGCTTAATTGTCTCAACGTTGTCGAACTCAAATACCGTCTCGACCTCAATGTGGCGAACCTCAAGAGCGTGGTCGATCGCTTCGCGGATCTTGAGCCCTTGCTCAAAGGCCACAAACTGCTGGCCACGTAGCACCTCGAGCGGGGCCCGTCGATTCGCCGCTAACTCGTGGAAGGGCGCACATACGAGCACAAATGTTTCGGTCCGCCAGGGAATCGTCGCCAGTTGCCGCGACTTCTCAGGATAACTCACCAGTCCCAAATCGGCCTCCTCGGCTTCGACGGCGTCGTACACGCGACTCGGGTGCATGTAGTCGAGTCGCAACTCGGTCTCGGGATAGCGGCCTTTAAACTCGCGGTGATAGCGGCTCATATGCGCCAGCCCCACCGAATAGATTGAAGCCACCACCAACCGATCGGCCAATCGCTGGTGGGCCGACTGCACCTCGCCTTCGAGCTCCTGAAACTTCCGCAGCAGCGACCGGCACCCCTCATAGTACCGTTGTCCGGCGTCGGTGGTAACAAACGGCCGCTTCGAACGGTCGATAAGCCTCACGCCGAGCCGCTCTTCAAGCTGATGGACAAGCTGGCTCGCATTCGGCTGCGAAACGCCATGAGCGGTCGCAGCGAGCGAAAAGCTCCGCATCCGCACAATGTCGCAATAGATTTCGAGCGAACGAAGATGCACTTACGAAAGTCCAGAGTCGAGGGTCGATAGATTAGCCGTCGCAATCAGGGCAGCGAATAGAAGGCGTTGCTTGAATCGCTTTAGCGAATAGTATGTGGGGTAAGGGGGCGTTGTCAATCACGGGCGAAGATTTTGTTGAGTAAGGTTACACAATTAGTGAACATTACGGGTCGCCTAGCTTGGTAGCGCCGAAGTTGAAAGTCCGGGCACAGGGTGCTATGGGCAAACTACTCGCGTTACGTTCGGCCACTGCGCCGCGTCGATTCGCCCAGCCAATTCCCTGACCAGCGACGGTTCCGCCGAGACGAGCCAATACGGAGTGACTGGGACAAGTACGACCATAGTTCCGATATCGGATCTCTGGTGCAAAAACAAAGTTAAGCGTGCCGGCTTTGCTCGTCCGTCGTAGTACACGTCGCGAAAGTCAGCGAAGGAGAATCGGAATTCGCGGCCCCTGTTACGGACCAGTATCGAGTCGCCGCAATCCCACACTTCGTCAACGAGGTCAAAAACGAACCGGCGAAAGACCACGTAAACGAAGACGGCCATCACGAGTGGCGGTCCTATCAGCAGTGGTAACTTCTCGGGTTGCTGCTTGCCAAGCGCATCAACAAGCCCAGCGCAAACAACGAAGCCGAGAATTGCAAAGAACACGGTAGGAAATGTTCGTTTGATAAAGCGAGTCGATTTCGATGAGATTTGGGCCACTCGACTACCCAAAAAAGTAGTGTCCGCATCGCCATTGATACTCGCGAAGCGAAATCGTTTGGCAGAAAGCTGACCGCTTAGGGCCGGGCGCTCCCCCTTACCGCTCAGGCAGCTTCGGGAAATCATAATCCCCACCCCGGTCGCGAATCACAGTCGCCTTTACCATCTTATCGGGTTTGGCTTTTTGACCTTCGCCTTGGGGGTCGATGCGTTGCAGTTCCCCGAGCACTTCCATTCCTTCGATCACGCGGCCGAATGCCGTGTGGCGACCGTCGAGGAAGTCGGTGGGGACGAACGTCAAGAAGAACTGGCTGCCGCCGGTGTCTTTGCCGGCGTGGGCCATGCTCAGCGTGCCGCGGAAGTGTTGGCGGGCGTCGGGTTCGTTGCACTCGCAGGCGATTGAGTAGCCGGGGCCGCCGCTGCCGGTGCCGGTGGGGTCGCCCCCTTGGGCCATGAAACCTTGCAGCACGCGATGAAAGACGACGCCGTCGTAGAAGCCCTTTTTCACTAGCGTCAGAAAGTTAGCCGTCGCGATGGGAGCTTGGTCTTCGAACAACTCGATCACGATCGTTCCCTTGCTCGTTTCGATTTTCACGCGGGGAAGGTTATCGGCGGCAGCCTCGGCTTCGCGGATTTTCTGCTCTTTCTGCCAACGCGCTCGCATCACATCAAACGTCTCGGCATACTTGGCGGCCGTTCCCCAAATACCAACCGTCGCTTCGTCTTCACCGGGGGGGCCTTGATCGATGAGCTTGTCTTCGCGAATCGTGCCGAGCCGTTGTTCGGCGATGTCGAACTGGTTGGCGTTCACGGCCGACACGAAACCGAGTACTTGTAGTTCAGGATCGTCGACACCCCCAGCGATGAGCGCCTCGATCACAGGCAGGGCCAACTCGTACTGATCGCCCCCGCTGTAGTTGCCGGCCGTGTTTTTGAGTGCAAATCCCTTGGCATAGTGACGGGCCACGGTCAGCAACGTCTCTTCGACCATCTTGTCGGTACCAGGGTTGGTTTTGTATTCGGCAACGCCGGCCGTGACCATTGCGCGGAGTTGAGATTGCGCACGAGTCAGCAATTCTTTCACCTTGTCGTTGATCGCCGGCCGCTGGTCGGCCGGTGCTGTTTGATATTGCCCGCGAAGTTCCTCGACCGCGATGAGCGACTCTTTGTACGCCTCGACAGCGTCACTAAAGGTTTGTGTTGTCGTCGCCTCGACAGGCGGGGCCTCGGCGGCTGGCTGCGCGAAGCAAGGATTCAATAGACTGAGTAAGCCTAACATCGCACTTATCGAGTATCTCATCGAATTTACCTCGTTTGGGTAGCATATCAGTAGAGGGGGCGAATGTCGCCGCCTGTCGGGTTATCATATCGCTAACCCTGCTCCCTGTCCCCCGACCCCCAACCCCGTTGCGCCAAGAAAATGCCTCGACCCGGTCGCCATTCTGCGAAATCGCCTTCCGAAGAGGTGGAAGTCGATCTTCACATCATTGGCGGCCACCATCGAGGGCGGAAGCTCCGCTATCACGGCGACCCGGTCACACGGCCGATGAAACATCGCGTCCGCGAGGCGATTTTCAACCTCATCGGTACCGAGGTCGTTGGCAAACACGTCATCGACGTCTTTGCCGGTACCGGGGCGCTCGGTCTCGAAGCCCTGAGCCGGGGCTCGGCGAGCGCAACCTTCATCGAACGCCACATTCCGACGGCAAAGGTGGTCGGCGAGAACATCGAGACGCTCGAAATGCAAGACCGCGCCGAGCTATTGGCGACTAGCGCGTTTTTGTGGGCCAAGCGAAACCTGTTGGCCGACGAGTCAACGCCCGAGTTTCCCACGCCGCCGAACGACATTCCGTGGCTGGTGTTTGTCAGTCCCCCCTATGCGTTCTTCGTCGATCGCGAAGCCGATATGATTGACCTGGTCGCGACTTTGCAGCGAAGGGCTCCAGCGAGTAGTGTGATAGTCGTCGAAGCCGACGGACGGTTCGACTGGACGAAGCTCGACGACCCAATCAAAGAGCATCGCCGCGACGAAGGCTGGGATGTGCGGACGTACCCGCCGGCAGTCGTCGGACTCTGGCGGATCGACGAATCGAAGTAGGATGGGTCCTCGGCCCGTTCGTTTTGCTAAACTCAATCAAGAACAGTCGGGCCGGGGACCCGTCCTACGGACTGCTAACATGACAATGAAACTCTCGATCGCACTGCTCCTTTTCGCGGCAACTCCGTTGATGGCCCAAACCGAACCGCTGAAACAGGGCGAGCCAATCTTGCTCTATCCGACCGATCACCCGGCCAACGCGGGGGAGAATCCGCAGAGCGATCCCAGCGATTGGGGGGCAACCATCAAGACGAAGCCGGGCTTGTTGGCCTACCTGCCGAAGAAGCCCGCCAAGAGCCGCGCGGCGGTGCTGATCTGTCCCGGCGGTGGTTACGCAAGACTCGCGATGGAACATGAAGGGACGCAGGTCGCCGAGTGGTTCGCCGAGCGCGGCATTGCCGCGTTTGTGCTGAAGTACCGCTGTGGTGGCGGCGGGAATCGGTATCCGGTGCCGCAGAGCGACGCCAAGCGCGCGATGCAACTCATTCGCAGCCGAGCGAGTGAGTGGAATGTTGATCCCGCGAAACTCGGCATCATGGGCTTTTCGGCCGGTGGTCATCTCGCGTCGAGCATCACGGCGCTCGGCGATGGCGTTGTCGACAAGACTAACGACGCATTCGAGAAATACAGTTGCCGCCCCGATTTTTCGGTGCTTGTCTATCCGGTTATCTCGATGCTCCCCAGCGATGGCCACGGCGGCTCGCGTAATAACCTCATCGGTAGCGAAGCCGACGGCGAACTGAGCGCAAGAATGTCAACTCAACTGCAAGTCGACAAAAACACACCACCCACGTTCCTGCTGCACGCGGCCGACGACGGCGCGGTGCCGGTCAAGGGAGTGTTGGAGTTCGCTGGGGCGCTCGACCGGCATAAAGTGCCGTTTGAGCTGCATGTGTTTTCGCAAGGGGGACATGGATTCGGGATGCGCAAAACCGATGGAAAATATACGCGCGATTGGCCCTCGCTGCTCGAATCGTGGCTGGTCGGTCAAGGTTTGATGGAGAGCGAGTAGCGCACGACTGGTCCCTTCGGTAGCGTACGACGGCCCGGGCACCCGCCCTCTGGACAGCCTTTATGCCCCGCACTCGACTTGCTCCTTCACCCACCGGCGCGTTACACCTCGGCAACGCCCGCACATTTCTCATCAACTGGGCCATAGCGCGGCAGCACGATTGGCAGATCGTCCTCAGGATCGACGACCTCGATGGCCCTCGCATCAAGCGGGGGGCCGAACGAGAGGCGGTCGATGTGCTCACTTGGCTAGGGCTCGACTGGGACGAGGGGCCGTTTTATCAATCACAAAACCGCGATATTTATCATGCGGCACTGGTGTCGCTGGCGAACCGTGGAAAGATTTATTCGTGTACCTGCACGCGCACGCGAATCGCAGCGGCAATCGCCTCGGCACCGCATCGCGAAGACCACGAACTGCGCTACCCAGGCACGTGTCGACCATCCGCTCCGAAACGGATCGAGTTGGATGACGAAGCGGCCAGTTGGCGTTTTCTCGTTCCCGCTGGTGAACAGCAATTTCGCGACGAATTCGCCGGAGACTTTGTCGAAGAGACTCAATTAGTCGTCGGCGACTTTCGCGTCGCCGGCGTGGGGGCGACTCCCAGTTATCAACTTGCAGTGGTGGTCGACGACGCGCAGCAAAACGTCGACCGTATCGTACGTGGCGACGACTTATTGAGTAGCACACCCCGGCAAAAGTTGATTCGCGTTGCGCTCGGTTTACAACCCGAGCCACAATACTGGCACGTCCCTTTGGTGATTGGCCCCGACGGTCGTCGCCTCGCTAAACGGCATGGCGACACCAGGCTCTCGGCTTACCGCGAATTGGACATTGCGCCTGAGCGGGTGATCGGATTGCTTGCCGAGTGGTGTGGTTGTGGCGAGCGTCGCGAAATGTCGGCACCCGAGTTTCTTGACGTGTTCGATATCGAGCGAGTGCCGAAGTTGCCGATCGTGATGCAACCGGGCGATGACGACTGGCTCACTGGGAGTAGCATGTAACGATGAATCGAGAGCAACCCAAGAACGAGTCCCTTGTTTGCTTCGCGTCGATCATCGTCGCGATGTTGGCATTACTCATCGCCTACCGAGTCTACACAAACGACGAAAAGCCAGCCCCAAACGCACAACAGCAATCCGACAGCTCAATCACCATCGCGATTGATTCGGGCGACGGTCAGCCGCTACGCGAAGTCTTTATCGACATTCGCGACGGGATGACGGTCATTGATGCGATGCGACGGGCAAAGGCAGCCGGTTCGATCGAGTTCGCTGCGCAGGGCAGGGGGGAAGGGTCGTTCGTCACCCAGATCAACGGAGTCGCCAACGGCGGTGCCGACGGCCGCAATTGGCTCTTCGACATTAATGGCGCAGAGGCCCAAGTTGGCGCGGGGGCCATTGAACTAAAGGGGGGCGATCGCGTCTTGTGGCGATTTGGTGCCTACGAGTAGAATCAGGAACAAATAAAGTTACTTTGGGAGTCGTCGCTGTGCATAAAGTTAAAGCTGCCGATTGGCTGATGATCGCCCTCTTGGTGCTGGTAGCCGTAGTCGGCCGAGCTTATCGGCCCGAGTGGAATTTCACACCGTTGGCTGCCGTGGGTTTATTCGCCGGTTTTTACCTGGGTCGCGGTAGCGTTGCCGCGCTGGTGACGATGCTCGCACTGGCGATCGGCAATCTATGCGAACCGGCGCACACGAATTGGCTAGTCGCCGCGAGTCAGTACGTCTGTTTCGCCTTGCCCGCGTTCTTGGGGGCTCGGCTTCCTCGCACGAAGGGGGCTTGGCCACTTTGGATCGCTGGGGGCGTCGCACCGTCGGTTGTCTTTTTCGTCGTGACTAATGGCGCCGTGTGGATGACGAGCAGTGCTTATGCTCCGACGATGCTCGGATTAAGCGAGTGCTATCTCGCCGCTGTGCCTTTTTATCGCGGGATGCTCGCGGGCGATTTGTTTTGGACCGTGGTGCTGTTCGGCGCCTGGGCCTTAGCGCCGCACCACTTCGTCGCCACACTTCCGCGTGGGCGAGAATCGCGATCGTAGCGTTGTCGCGTCGATTCCCACCTTCGCGGTAGTGATGGGGGGGCGATGGATGAAGCGTTGGTTACGGTGCCGGCGCTTCTTCGGCACCACTTTCGGCAGCGGCGTCAGCGGCTGCTTCGACGGCCGCCTCGACGGCTGCCGCGTCGGCGGCATCGACTTCGTTCTCTGTCGCATCGGCTATCGGTGCTGTATCGCTTTCAACAATGTCTTCATCGTCGGTCGCTTCGACAGCATCTTCTTCGGGGGCGACCCCCAAGGTGTTGGCGATGGTCTTTAATTGATCGTTCATAATCTGCGCGGCAGCGGCGACGTCGAGGTCGATTTTATTCTTGTCGCCCGCCTCGGTAATGACCGGCACAATCGCTTCCAAAGCGGCCTTCAGAGCTGCTTTTGCCTGAGGCTGTTTGACACCCCCATCGACGGCCATGATGACGGCTTGCAAGTCGATAAGCCGAGACAGCAGCCGCGTCCGTTTGTATTCGCTAGGGAGGTCGGCTTCGTTGACGCCGAAGACGTTGCCCCCGCCAAATCCCGTGAGTTGCGACTGCTCGAAGTCTTCGGCGAACTTCGCTTCGCTGCTGCCGACGGCGGTCGCGAGGCTAAGCAATGAACGCGTGACCTTGGCGTCGTCGAGCGTGGCGCCTTGGTAATTGAGCTTACCGAGCAACCCGGCGATACGCACCCGAGAATCGACATCGGCCGACTCGTCGGCAAGTCGTTTCATGAGCGCTTCGTGGACAATGTTGTTCGGCCCCAACGTATTGAGGCCGGCAAGTGCCGTCGCGGCGCGCCAGGTAATCCACTGTTCGACATCGCGTCCGACATCTTGTGGCAATTCGTCGCGGTTGACGACCGCGAGCAGGGTCGAAGCCAACTCGGCTTGTTGAGCCTGGGGCAAGCCGGCCGCGAAGCGAGCGTGACGTTCGAGACCGACGAGACTGCCGGCGATTAGTTCGGCGGGGACATTCGACTTGGCCAGCCCGGCCTTAGTGACGGCGCACAAAAAGCTCGTCGCGGCCGGTAACGGTTGCGGCTTTGCACTGCCGCTATCGGGAGCGTAACGCGCGTCGAGCTGGCCAATGAGCAAAAGCGCGCTGTAGCGGACGGCCCGATGGTAGTCGCCGCTGGGGACAATGGTCTTCATGCCATTAAAAATATTGTTCGTGAGTTCGGTCGCGAGCGCCGGTTCGGCCGGACGCAAGATGTTTCGCATCAGCTCGAATCGCATCTTGCCCAATTCACCAAGCGATGCCGAGTCGGTCTGCGTCATCTTCGGCAGATGGTACTTGAAGACATAGTCGTTAAGCTTCTGGCGATCGGCCGGGTCGCCGGTGGGACTTTTCACATAGCGATTGGCGATGGTCCGCAGGGCGCGAGCCCGCTCGTCGATGGGGAGCGACTTGTACTCCCCCTGAGCGAGCGCGGGAGTGGCGAATGTCGCCAACGCGAGGCAGATTGCGAAGTAGCGAAACGTACGAAAAGCAACCACAAAAAAGACTCCCCGCGAGGGCGAAACGAGTGAAACCGTACAGACTAGAAGACTTGTCGCCAATACTTTACCCTAGCGACCGAGGCTGGCAAATTCAAGTTCGTTCCGGTGGTTTTCAGTTATTGCGAGGCTCTCCCGTCCGTGACGCTCGTCTATTATTCCGATCGCTTTCTCGACCACCAAACGGGTAGCCATCCCGAACGGCCAGAGCGGTTGGTGGCGATTCGCGACCGGCTCGACCCACAGAATTGGCACAACGCGACGCGAGTCGAGCATTGGTCACCGCTCGCGAGCGACCAGCTCACGACGCTCCACGACGCCGATTACGTGGCCGCGATTTCTGAGTTGGCCGCGCGTGGCGGTGGCCAAGCCGACGCCGACACGGTCGTGTCGAC
>JBGSRO010000078.1:0-30824 GCA_041737535.1 Pirellulales bacterium
ATCGCTTCGTGGCTCAATCGCTACCGCCGCATTCTGGTGCGGTGGGAAAAGAAGGCCAAAAACTACGAAGCCTTGTTGCATCTCGTCTTCGCTCACATCCTGTGGCGGAATTCTTGAGGTTCTGGGATAGGTTCTTAGCCGAAAAGTGCTGTTCTTCTTGGATTCGCACTCCCCCGCGTGCTACGATAACGACTTACTCACTGCAACTCACCGTCGACTGCACCATGAAGCCCTTCGCCTCGCTATCTGCGCTCGTCTTGTTCGCTCTCGCAGCCCAAGCCAAAGAGCTACCCCCGCCCAATGTTGTCGTATTTCTTGTCGACGATCTCGGCTACACCGACGTTGGTTGTTTTGGCAGTTCGTTTTACGAGACGCCCAGCGTCGATCGGCTCGCCAACGAGGGGATGCGGCTCACCAATGGCTACGCGGCTTGTCCGGTGTGCAGTCCCACGCGGGCGGCGCTGATGACGGGCAAGTATCCCCAGCGGGTTGGCATCACCGACTACATTAACGCTGCCGGCGGCAATCAGCCCGATAAGTGGAAACGCAACACCGTCTTGCTGCCCGCTCCCTACCAAGATCGCCTTGCGACGGCTGAGTACACGCTCGCCGAAGCGGCTCACGATGCGGGCTACGCGACCTACTTCGCCGGCAAGTGGCACCTTGGTCCTGAGGGGTTCTATCCCGAAGACCAAGGATTCGACCTGAACATGGGAGGCTGTGAGTGGGGCCATCCGCCGACTTACTTTTCGCCCTACAAGAACCCCCGCTTGAGCGACGGGCCGAAAGGCGAGTTGCTTCCCGCGCGGCTGGCGAGCGAGACGGTCAAGTTCATCGAACAGCATAAAGAGAAACCGTTTCTGGCCTACCTGTCATTTTATTCGGTTCACACCCCGCTGATGACGACGGCAGAAATGAAAGCCAAATACCAAGCGAAATCCGACGAGGTACCCGAGGCAACGTTTGGCAAAGAACACAAGAACAAAGTTCGCGAGGCACAGACCCATCCTGTGTATGCCGGCATGGTCGAGAGCATGGACGCAGCCGTCGGCGATGTGCTCGCAGCGCTCGACCGGCTGGGGCTGGCCGAGAATACGATTGTCATCTTCACCAGCGACAACGGGGGGCTAAGTACGAGCGAAGGTTCGCCCACCTCGAACTTGCCTTTGCGAGCGGGCAAGGGGTGGTGTTATGAAGGGGGCATTCGCGTCCCTTATGTCGTGCGTTGGCCCGGTCGCACGTCGCCCGGCAGCGAGTCGGCGACGCCCGTCATCAGCATGGACCTAAGCACCACCATTCGCGCGGCCATTGGTCGACCCGTCGCCGAGCAAGAGACAACCGATGGTGTTGACCTTGCGCCGCTGCTGGCGGGCGACGAGTTGCCCGAGCGACCGCTGTTTTGGGACTACCCTCACTACGGCAACCAAGGAGGGAGTCCCTTTAAAGCGATCCGGCTGGGCGATTGGAAGTACATCGACTACTACGAACCCGGCACACCCGACGAGCTGTATAATCTGGCCGACGACCTGGGCGAGCAGCAAAACGTCGCCTCCAGCGACCCCAGCCGGTGTACCGCCATGCGGAAGTTGATTGACGATTGGCGTGAAGAGGTCGGCGCGAAATCGCCGACGGCGCGCAATTAAGCCCCTTATCGTCGTCACATTTCGTCGAGTCGTCGTGTTTTCTTGTCAAACTTGCGTTGTCACGGCAGAAGTGCCGCCAAGGGGTTCGTCCGCACCCGCGTGCCATACTAGAATGACGGTATGGCTACCACCTTCAAACTTGCGGTACTTGTCGCACCACTCGTGCTGGGTTGCGTCGCGATTGCTGGCGAGCCCAGTGATGCGAGCGCTGCCGAATTGCCTGAGGTCGTCAGCTTCAACGAGTCGATCCGCCCAATCTTCACCAAGAATTGCATGGGCTGTCACGGGGGGCCAAAGCAAGCGGCCGGGCTGTCGCTCATTTATCGCGAGAGCGCGCTTGACGAGGCCGAGAGTGGTCGCCACGCCATCGTGCCGGGCAAGCCCGACGAGAGTTATCTGGTCGAGCGTGTGGCCGACACTGATTCTGATTTCCGTATGCCACCGGCCGATCATGGTCCGGCGCTCAGCGACCGCGAAGTCGCATTGCTGCGCAAGTGGATTGAACAGGGAGCGAAGTGGGAAGAACATTGGTCGTTTATTCCCCCGCAACCGGTGACACCCCCCACGGTAAAAAACGCCGAGTGGCCACGCGAACCGCTCGATCGTTTTGTGCTGGCGAAGCTAGAAGCCAAAGACCTCGTGCCGAGTGCCGAAGTCGATCGAGGCGAATGGCTCCGCCGGGTGACGTTCGATCTGATTGGTCTACCGCCGACGGTGGCCGAGGTGAATGCGTTCGCCGAAGACACCAGCGCCGACGCTTACGAAAAAGTTGTCGATCGGTTGCTGGCGTCTTCCAAATTTGGCGAACGCTGGGCGGCCGTGTGGCTCGACCTGTCGCGTTATGCCGACACGATGGGCTACGAGAAAGACCCCCACCGCGACATGTGGCCTTACCGCGATTGGCTCATTCGCGCGCTCAATGCCGACATACCTTACGACGAATTCACGATCAAGCAACTCGCGGGCGACTTGCTTCCCGAAAAGGCGATCGAAGACCGCGTCGCCACCGGTTTTCATCGCAACACGCAGAACAACACCGAGGGAGGAACCGACGACGAAGAGTTCCGCGTCGCGGCCGTGATGGACCGAGCCAGCACGACTTGGCAAGTGTGGGGTGCGACGACGTTTGGCTGCGTGCAATGTCACGCTCATCCTTACGATCCAATCAAGCACGAAGAGTATTACGAGTTTCTCGCTCTGTTCGATGACTCTCGCGATGCCGACGTGGGCGAAGAATGGCCCTGGGTGGCGGTGCCACTCGACACCGACAAGTTCGACGAAGCGAGCCGGCTCGATCGCGAGATCGCTGAGCTCAAAGAACATCGGCATCAGAGTGTGCTGTCGCTTGCGACCGACCTCGAAAGGTGGCAACCGCTGGCAATTGCCGAGGCCACTTCGACCGGCCAAACGCGACTCGCGACTCGTGTTGATCCCGGCACTGGCGCGATGGAAATCGTCACCCGCGGCACCGTTTCCAACAGGAGTATGTTTACGATTTCGCTTGCCACGCGAACCGCAACGTCGGCAACAGCGCTGCGAGTTGACGTGCTTCCAAAGAACGTTGCCGAGGCACTGAAATCGCCTGAACAAGGATTCGTGTTGACGCGGCTGCGAGCTTGGGTCGACACGCCCGACGGCCAATCGAAAGAGGTATTTTTTTGCGACGCGATCAGTGACGACGCTCATCCGCAGATGGACCCGCTCGATGTGAGCAACGACAACAATCAAGGCTGGGCGGCTTACACCAAAATCAATCGCCCTCGGTGGGCCGTGTTTGTGTTCGCGGAACGTGCCGAGATTCCCGCCGGTGCGAAACTGCGCTTACAAATGAAACACGAACGTGACGCCGAAGGTAGCAGCGCGCTGGTCATTAACCGCGCACAGTTTTCGCTATCGAACGATCCCGCTTGGACCGCCCTCAGTTCGGGCGAGTTTGCGGCAGCGAAGGCCAAATTGCAAGTGCGAATCGACGCTCGCAATAGCATCAAGAGCGTCGCCATGCCGGTGATGGCCGAACTGCCTGCGGACATCGCTCGCGAGACTTATGTCTTCGAGCGGGGCAATTGGCTCAGCAAAGGGGCCCACGTCACAGCAGGCACACCCGAGGTTTTTCCGCCGCTTCCGACCGATCGCCCGGCCGATCGACTGGCGATGGCCCGGTGGCTCGTCTCAGGTGAACATCCGCTGACGTCGCGGGTGATGGTCAATCGGTTGTGGGAACATCTCTTTGGCATCGGCATCGTCGAAACGTCAGAAGATTTCGGCAGCAGCGGCACACCTCCGTCGCATCCCGAGCTGCTCGATTATCTCGCACTTCGTTTTCAGAACGAACACGCCTGGCATGTGAAACCACTGCTCAGGGAATTGGTGCTCAGCGCCACTTATCGCCAGACGAGCCGAGTGCCACGCGAGCTGGCGGCCGACGATCCGCAGAACCGACTCTTGGGCCGGGGTCCGCGTAATCGGCTCACGGCCGAGATGGTTCGCGATCAGGCGCTGCAGGTTTCGGGTCTGCTCTCCGACAAAATGTTCGGCCCGAGTGTCATGCCGCCTCAGCCCGAGGGTGTTTGGCGGAGCGTTTACAACGGGTCGACTTGGAAGACGGCAACCGGCGAAGATCGCTATCGCAGGGCGATTTACACTTATTGGAAACGCACCAGCGGCTACCCATCGATGATGACCTTCGACGCGCCGAGCCGCGAAGTCTGTACGGTGCGACGCGTCGCGACGAATACGCCGCTGCAAGCGTTGGTGACTCTCAACGACCCGGCCTTCGTCGAATGCGCGACGGCGCTGGCCCGCCGCGCCGAATCCGAAGGACCGAATGATACCGCTGGCCGAATCGGCTGGATTTACCTCGTGCTCACGGGCGAAACAATTAGGCCGGCGACTGCGACCGAACTACTGGATCTGTTCGTTGATGTCACGACCCGGTACGACGCGAACGACGAGTCGATGACAACACTCGGGGCAACGCCCGAACAATTTGCGCTGGTGATTGTGGCCAACACAATCCAAAACCTCGACGAGGCTTTAACGAAATAGCGAGGCACGTCATTCCGACGCAGAGGCTGCGAACATTTGTAGCCGGATTGGCAACAATTCGGAGCGTTATCGAAGATGCCCCGAATTCTTGCGAATCCGGCTACAGCATTGCTCTAAAGGTGGGAATGACGGGGCTTTAGCGAGAATGACAGTTACCATGAACCTAACCGACCAACTCCAACACGACCACACCCAGCACGCCACCCGGCGGCACTTTTTGCAAGGGGGCATGGCGGGCCTCGGCGCGCTCTATCTCGCAGCGCAAGGCCAATCGGCCGCGTCGCCAATTGGTCACCAAGAACACGACCCAGCACAGCCACTCAAACAGCGTCGCCCCAACTTTACCCCCCGAGCGAAGCGGGTCATCTTCTTGCACATGGCCGGTGCGCCGAGTCAGCTCGAACTATTTGAGCACAAACCCGAGCTACAAAAACTCAGTGGCAAAGACTGTCCGCAAGAGTTCATCGAAGGCAAACGATTTGCTTTCATCCGTGGCGTGCCCGAGCTCTTGGGAAGTTACTACCCCTTTCACCAAACAGGTGAAGCGGGGCAGTGGATCAGCGACCGCCTGCCACACTTTGAAAAAGTGATCGACAAATGCTGTTTCATTCGCACGATGCAGAGCGATCAGTTTAACCACGCCCCCGCGCAACTGTTAGTTCATTCAGGCAACCAAAATCTGGGCTATGCTGCGATGGGCTCGTGGGTGACCTATGGACTCGGTAGCGAGAATCAGGATCTGCCCGGTTACATTGTGCTCATCAGCGGCGGCAAACTTCCCAGCGCTGGCAAAAGCGCGTGGGGGAGTGGCTTCCTGCCGAGCGTCTATCAAGGCGTCCAGTGCCGCAGCGAAGGCGATCCGGTGCTGTTCCTTACGAATCCAGGGGGCATCAGCCGCGACCTGCGAGGGCGGATGCTCGAAACGATTGGCCGCGTCAATCAGCAGGCTTATCGAGAGTTCGGCGACCCCGAAACGCTCACCCGCATTGCCCAGTACGAGATGGCATTTAGGATGCAATTCTCGGCGACCACGGCGATGGACATGGCCGACGAACCTCAGCACATTCACGACCTCTATGGCACCGCCCCCGGTCAAGAGAGTTTCGCCAACAACTGCTTGCTCGCCAGACGGCTCGTCGAACGTGGGGTGCGATTCGTGCAGCTTTTCGACTGGGGCTGGGACAGCCACGGCGCCGCGGCCAGCGAAGCGATCAACACCGGATTTAAGAACAAGTGTGAACAGATCGACCAGCCGATCGCGGCCCTACTATCCGACCTCGAACAGCGGGGTCTGCTCGACGAGACGTTGGTCGTATGGGGAGGTGAGTTCGGTCGCACACCCATGCGCGAAAACCGCGGCGGCACAGAGATGAGATTCATCGGCCGCGATCATCACCCCTACGCCTTCACCATCTGGATGGCCGGCGGCGGCGTGAAGCCAGGTTTCAATTATGGCGAAACCGACCCCATCGGCTTCGCGCCGATTTCTCACCCTGTCGCAGTCCGCGACTGGCACGCGACAATGCTCCACCTGTTAGGACTCGACCATCAGCACCTGACCTACCCGTTTCAAGGTCTGAATCAAAAACTGACAGGCGTACAGCCGGCACGGGTGATTCGCGAGATCATCGCCTAGCGTCTGTAGCACGGTTCTCCGAGCCGTAGCGTTCAGCAGTCGGCAGCGGCTTCGCCGCTGCCGTCATTCCAGCGGGGTCGGTAACGACTGCTAGTTGCGCAGCGCGCCGATTCGAGTAGAATGCTCGGTACGACGAGTTTACTCAGACTGGAGCCAGCGAAATGGTCCGCATCATCATCACCGAAGAACAACGCCAACAACTGCTCGCCGCCGGGGGCGAAATCGAGCTCTGCGACGAGTCGGGGCGATTGCTAGCACGCGCGACACCGGTCGCACTGCCCAAGAGCTGGATGGAGTCCGTCATCCCTGAGGGCTGGAAACCGGCGATTCCATTACCTACCGATGAAGAACTCGCGCAACAGTACGAATCGGAAGAACGAGGAATCAGCACCGAAGAACTCGTAAAGCGACTGCGAGGCCTGATGTGAGGTTTCAGGTAGAATGGCTCGAAACGGCGTCACGTCGACTTATGGAGTCGATGATGGATGCCTCGCCCGACGAGCAACAAGCGATTGTAAGCGCATCGGTTGCTATCGACGCAATTCTCGAAGATTGTCCGCTGGATGTTGGTGAATCGCGGGAATCGCCAACCCGTCGCGTGCTGATTCAATCGCCGTTGATGGTGAATTATCGAGTCACGCCTCGCCTCGGTTTAGTAGAGATCGTTTCCGCCACCCCTATGCTGAAGAATCAGTGACTCGTTGCCTTCGTTCACAGGTAGATTAGGCGATCTCTAATACCGTTGTCACTCTCTTAAGAATCCAACACCATGCCCAAAAAGCGCCCCGCCAAACGACCCACCACGTCCGCTCCCAAAGAGCCGGTAAAACTCACCCTCCGCGACAAAAAAACGCTTGGCTCGCTGACTGGGCTGGCCGATGGAGTGGTCCGCGCCGCCAAGGGAAAGCGCGACCCGTATGTCGACATCCCCAGCCGCACGCTGTCGAACGTTAAGTACAGCCCCCGCAAGCGGATCATCGAAATGGGGACCGGCAAAAACCGTCGGCAGCTATTCGACCTCAGCCAAGCGAAGGCCTACATGCGGACAATGCTCGTCGCCAGCGGCACCAAAAGGCTCATCGATCAGGGCAAGTCGACCAGCTTGCGGGGCATGTTCTACATGCTCAAACACACGATCGAGGGAAGCAAAGAGAATACCTTCGACGACCAGAACGAATGCGACACGATCATCGAAGATGTTGAAGTGCTATTGAGTTCGATCCGCGAAGAATTGCACCTCTATGCCGAGAACCGGGGCGCAATGGTCGGCGCGATCACGCTCACCGACAAGGGAGACACGATCGACTGCCGCCGGATGGGCTCTGGCGGCTACGCGATTCCCTCGATCGTTGAACCCGAAGTGATTGAACTCGACAAGAAGAAGTGCGATGCGAAGTTTATTCTGCACGTCGAAAAAGGAACCGTCTGGCAACGCTTCAACGAAGACCGGTTTTGGGAAAAGCACAACTGCATTCTCACCCACGGCAGTGGCCAGCCCCCGCGCGGTGTGCGGCGGATGCTCTATCGCCTGCATACTGAGCTTGAATTACCTCTCTACTGCGTGCTCGATAACGACCCTTGGGGATATTATATCTATAGCGTCATCAAGCAGGGTTCGATCAATCTTGCTTTTGAGTCACAGCGAATGGCAATTCCCGAAGCCAAGTACCTCGGCCTGCGAAGCATCGACTTCGAGCGATACGACCTTTCCGACAGCGTGAAGATCACGCTCTCCGACACCGACAAGAAGCGAGCCAAGCAAGTGGCCAAGTACCCTTGGTTCGAGAGTAAAAAACCGTGGCAACGCGAGATCAAGAAAATGCTCGACAACGATTTCAAACTCGAAGTCGAATCGCTGATTAGCAAAGACATTAGCTATGTGACCGAGGTTTATGTCCCCGAGCGACTCGAGGCGCAGGACTGGTTAGACTGAAGATCGCGAACCGAATAGCCGACGAGCTACGCCTCGTCGGAGTCGACTCACCTTACCCATCGAAGAACGACCATGGCCAGCATCCCATCAACTTCGAGCGAGCCAGAACTCACCTGGGAAATTGCCCGTTTCTTTCCGCCGCAGGGCCAGTGGACGGAGACCGAGTATCTACAGCTCACCGATGGGCACGAGCATCGCGTCGAGTTCACTGACGGCCACCTGGAGTTCCTGGAAATGCCCACCGTCTTGCATCAACAGATTCTTATGCATCTTCTGCTCGCCCTAAGCGATTATACCGGGCGAGGGAGCAAAGGTTTGGTGCTGCCGATGGGGACGCGAGTTTACCTCCGTGACGGCAAATACCGCGAACCTGATGTCGTGTTCAAGATGGCTTCGCGATTGACCGGCGACGACAAGCGCTACCTACGCGGGGCTGACCTCGTCATGGAGATCGTGAGCGAAGATCGCGCGAGCCATGAACGCGACTACGAAACGAAAGTCGCCGACTATGCCGAGGGCCAGATTGGCGAATACTGGATCGTCGATCCTCAGGCAAAACTCATCAAGGTACTCGCACTCGAAGGCGACAAGTACGTCGAGCATCAATCGTCGGGAATGGGGGAGCATGCGCAGTCGAAGTTGCTCGATGGGTTTTCGGTGAGTGTCGACGAAGTGCTTTCGGCCGGCGATCGAACGACCTGATTCACGCCTAGCCGACGAGCTACGCCTCGTCGGGGTCGATTTCTCGACTTGGTTATCATGTTGCTCCGACGAGCGTAGCTCATCGGCTATTGGTCGTTTTCTCTGCATCGAAGGCGACCTTCCCGCGCTGTTGGCTCGCACCGAAATCGGGTAGAATTTGCGTTCAAACGAAGCGTCCCAACCCCGCACGGAAGAACCACCGCGTGTCGACAGATAATCCCGATCCGACCGACCCCGCCGGCACCCCCGAAACTCGTCAGCCTGGCTTCGATCCTATCGAAAACGCCATCGCGGCCCGGCTCATCGATCTGCCGATCGAAGACGAGCTGAAGGACAGCTATCTGACCTACGCGATGAGCGTCATCGTCAGTCGGGCGCTCCCCGACGTTCGCGATGGCCTCAAGCCTTCGCAACGGCGGATTTTGGTGGCGATGAACGACCTCAACCTTGGCCCCACGGCCAGCCGGGTGAAGTGCGCCAAGATCAGTGGTGACACGAGCGGTAACTACCACCCTCACGGCGAAAGCGTCATCTACCCAACGCTCGTCCGCATGGCCCAAGAGTGGAACATGCGGAGCGTGCTGATCGACAAGCAGGGGAACTTTGGTAGTGTCGCGGGGCTGCCCCCGGCGGCCATGCGATATACCGAGGCCCGGCTCTCGGCCACCGCCGCGATGATGCTCGAAGACCTGAAACTCGACACGGTCGACTTCGTACAGACCTACGACGAACGCCACACCGAACCGGTGGTGCTGCCGAGCAAGTTTCCGAACCTGCTAGTGAACGGTTCGGGGGGCATTGCCGTCGGCATGGCGACCAGCATTCCGCCTCACAACATGGGCGAAGTTTGCCGCGGTGTGATCGCGCTGATCGATAACCCCGAGATCAGCATTCTCGACCTCATGGAAATCATTCCCGGTCCCGACTTTCCGACCGGCGGCATCATTTGTGGCCGCAGCGGGATCATGAAAGGCTATCAAACGGGCCGCAGCACGGTGCTGTTGCGCTCGCACACGTCGGTCGAAGAGAAGGGAAAGCGAACGCGGATCATTGTCCACGACATTCCCTATCAGCAAACGCGCGACGGGATGGTCAAGAAGATCGCCGCGCTCGCCAACGAAGGTCGCATCCCTGGCATCAGCGACGTCCGCGACGAAAGCGACCTGTCGGAACCGGTGCGGATCATCGTCGAGCTCAAACGCGACGGCGATCCCGATGTCGTGCTCAACCAGCTTTACAAGTTCTCGCCGCTGCAAGACACGTTTAGCGTGATCTTACTTGCGCTCGTCGATGGCAAGCCAAGGATTCTCACTCTCAAAGAGATGTTGCAAGAATTCGTGCGGCATCGTGTCATCGTAATTCGTCGGCGGACACAGTTCCTCTTGGCCCGGGCACGCAAGCGGAAGCACACGGTTCAGGGTCTGCTGCTCGCCCATGCAAACATCGACGAGGTGATACGTGTGATTCGCGCGTCGAAGACGCAAGCCGAAGCCAAGGTCGCGCTCATTGCGATTCAAACGCCTTCGTCGATGCTCGCCCGCGCGCTGGGGGACGAGGGCTTTGCGCAATATCAATCGGAGCGGGGAGTGGCCGAAAGCTATTCGCTGACGCCCGTGCAAGCCGACGCGATTTTGCGGATGACACTCGGTCAACTCGTCAATCTCGAACAAGAGAAACTGGCCGACGAACACGCGAAGCTGCTGCTGGAAATTGGCGAGTACCTTGAAATCCTCGGCAACGAATCGCTCATCTACGCGATGATTCGCGAAGACATGGAGCAGCTCGTGGGGAGCAAACACGCCGACGCCCGACGGACCGAGATCTCGCACGAAGAGTTGGGCGAAGTCGACATGGAAGACCTCATCGAAGAAGAAACGATGGTGGTCTCGATCTCGCACAATGGTTACATCAAACGCACCCCGGCCAGCACCTACCGCGCCCAGAAGCGTGGCGGCAAAGGCATCAAGGGAGCCACCGTCGACGAAGACGATCCGGTCGAGCACCTGTTTGTCACGAGCACTCATGACTACCTGCTGTTTTTCACAACTGTTGGCAAAGTCTATTGGCAGAAGGTCTATAACCTCCCCGCGCTATCGCGCGAGAGCAAAGGCCGCGCGGTGGTCAATCTGCTCAACTTGGCCGAAGGCGAAATGATCGCTGGTTGCCTCGCGATTCGCGATTTGGCCCAAGCCGACAGCTCTATTCTCATGGCGACTCGCCAAGGGCTTGTTAAGAAGACGGCGCTCAAGGCCTACAGCCGGCCGATGAAGACCGGCATTATTGCCATCAAGCTCAAAGAGGGAGACGAACTGGTCGATGTCGCGCTGATTCATCCGGGCGATGAAATACTGCTCGCTACCAGCACCGGCATGGCGATTCGCTTTAGCGAGTCCGACGCCCGGCCGACCGGACGCAATACGAGTGGTGTGAAGGGAATCCGCCTGGGCAAGTCGGACGCCGTCGTCGGCATGGTTGTCGCCGATCCCGACGCCACGCTGCTCACCGCCACCGAACATGGCTATGGCAAGCGTACGCCGTTCGGTCCCAACGCAGAACTTGTCTCCGACGGCGAGCCTGTTTCCGACGACGAACCCGACGATTCGGCGCCGGTCGAGAGCGATGAGAGCGACGACGAAACCAGCAGCGGTGCTCGCTATCGCACCCAGCGTCGTGGTGGGAAAGGAATCCGCGACATCAAAACGAGCAGCCGCAATGGCAAGGTGATCAGCATCGCCCGCGTCGACGACGACGACGAGTTGCTGATGATGACCGCCCGCGGCAAAATCCAACGCATCAAAGCCAGCGACATCAGCGTCATCGGCCGCAACACCCAAGGGGTGCGAATCATGTCGCTCGGCGACGAAGATTCGCTCACCGCCATCGTCCGCGTGCCAAAGGATGAGGACGCTGGCACCGAAGAATAGTTGTCAGTTGCCAGCCAATCGCCGCAGGGCTACGCCCGTCGCAGTCGTACCGCGCTCATTGTCTGCATTTTTGCACTCCGTTATTCGCTCGCGTGGTGCGTAATTCGCGGCGCCGAAGTCACGGTTTTTCCAGTGGTTCTTCGCATCGCACGAGCGCACAAAGTCTCGATTTCATTATCATTTCCGTCGATTGTTGTCACCAGGTAACGCATCAAAATTCCGCCCGCTGGTCGACTGCGAAGCACTCGCCCATCGACTGCTGTAGCCTATCAAACCGCGCTGGCGCTTCAATTGAAAAGATTGGCCACCTGTCTGACCAATCTTTGTGGCGAGTCCCCACGGGGCGGCCCTATTTCAGCCCGGGGAGCAACGCCGCCGCCGCACAACCCCGGGTATCGTTCGATCCGATGAACGAGAACCCCGCAGGGGTGGCCCTAAGCTTTGAGCCGGGTTGGTTTTGATCGTTTTGAACGCGAAATGGCAAACATGATTGGAGCGTTCAAAACCCCGAATTTTGTCTCCCGGTCAAATTGCAAAAAAAACCACTTGTTTCACAGTCTATTTCGGACATCGCGAGCGAGTTAACGACCTGGGTTTTGAACGACCAGTTGGTTCACTACGATCAAAACCCATCAAAACCTTTCGCCGCCGGGAGGGCGAGGCTTCGGCCGAGCCTGGTGGTAATGTCTTGCTTGTCACCCAGTTTCGCATACCCACTTTCTATCACATCCGCCGCCATTTTCTACAACGATTTTTGGCCATTTGGTCAGGCCAGCCACGTAGCTTGGCCGCTTCATCGAGGCGTGAAGATAGTCGCTTATCGCTCCGCGATCAGACTTCGGTTCGCGGAGCGAACCGTGACTATCGTTCGCCATGCAAATCGACATGGTCGGCATGTTGCGCAACCAATTTTATTCTATAATCCGCAGCATGACCGACGCCGACTCTGATGCTGCTATCGAATCTTTTATCCGGCGCTGGTCTCCCTCGGGCGGCAGCGAACGGGTCAACCATCAGTTGTTCTTGACCGAACTGTGCGACGTGCTCGGCGTCGAGCGGCCCGAGCCGTCGGTCGACGACAACACTGCGCTGCCAGTTCACTGACCTTTTATTTTATTCCGATTCACAAAGTTGGTAGGACCTGTCGGGTTCACCATTCTGATTTTTCTCCGAAGATTGAGCGAGATTCGATGCCCGACTTAGCTTCTGCCATCTCTCGCTTCGGTGCCGATGCGAAAGCCAAGCTGGCTAATCCAGGTGCCGCTGGTGAACCAGAAGACCAACTCCGTGCTCCGCTGGAACGCCTGTTTGGCGACTTAGCGCAGTTGTGCGGCTTCAATCGAGAATCACTCGCGGCGGTCGGCGAATCGTCGCTTGCTTCGCTCAAGACCCGGCCCGACTATGCGATCACGCTTCGCAAAGTGCTGGTCGGATTCGTCGAGATCAAAGCCCCCGGCAAAGGAGCCGATCCGCGTCGCTACAAAGGGCACGACAGACAGCAATGGGAGAAGTTGCAATCGCTCCCGAACTTGCTCTACACCGACGGTAATTCGTTTAGCCTGTGGCAGAACGGCGAGCTTGTCGGCTCTATCATCGAACTCGGCGGCGACATCGAAACCGCCGGCGCAAAGCTCACCGCGCCGCAAGAACTCGTCGCGCGCATCGACAACTTTCTCCGCTGGGAACCAATTCCGCCAAAGTCGGCTGCGGAGCTCGCGAAAGTCTCCGCGCGGCTTTGTCGATTGCTTCGCGACGAAGTGACCGAACAACTTGCCGAAAAAAGTAAGGCGCTCACCGATCTTGCGAAAGATTGGCGACACTTGCTCTTTCCCGAAGCCAACGACGAACAATTCGCCGATGGCTATGCTCAGGCTGTCACCTTCGGTCTGCTCATGGCTCGGTCGAGCGACATCAAACTAGCCGATGGACTCGACCAGGTCGCCAAACAACTCGGCAAAACCAATTCGCTCATCGGTGCCGCGCTTCGTTTGCTCACCGACGAAGTTGGCAGCGACGCGACGCTTAAGACATCGCTCGGCACGCTGGTGCGCGTGCTCGACACCGTTAACTGGCAAGCCATCAGCAAGGGGAATGCCGACGCATGGCTCTATTTTTACGAAGACTTCTTGGCCGTATACGACAACAAGCTCCGCAAACTCACGGGCTCGTACTACACGCCGCCTGAAGTCGTCGAGCCGATGATTCGCCTCGTCGACGATGTGCTGCGGCAGCATTTTGGCCGGAGCGCCGGATTGGCATCGGCCGATGTGACTCTCGCGGACCCTGCCGTCGGGACCGGCACATTCATCTTGGGCATTTTGCGTCGCATCGCGGCAGCGGTCGAGGCCGACCAAGGCGAGGGGGCCGTGCCGCAAGCCATCGAGGCTGCGATCGATCGGTTGATCGCTTTCGAAATGCAACTTGGACCCTTCGCGGTCGCCCAGCTTCGCGTGTTCGCCGAACTGATGGAATTGATTGGCAAAACGCCCCGCTCGGTGCCAAGGATGTTTGTGACCGATACGCTCGACAACCCTTTCGCCGAAATCGAGGAATTGGGATCACTCTACAAAACCATCTCGCAGTCGCGTTTGCAGGCCAACAAAATCAAACGCAAGGAGCCGATCACGGTTGTCATCGGCAATCCCCCTTACAAAGAAAAAGCCAAAGGCCGCGGTGGTTGGGTCGAAGAAAAACCGCTCAGTCAATGGATGCCTCCCGCCGAATGGGGAGTCGGGGCTCACGCCAAGCACTTGCGCAATTTGTATATCTATTTTTGGCGGTGGGCCACTTGGAAGGTATTCGACCGCGACGCTCCGCACGATACGGGTATCATTTGTTTCATCACCGTGGCCGGTTTCTTGAATGGTCCCGGCTTTCAGCGGATGCGCGATTATTTGCGTCGCAAAGCCGACCGCATTTGGGTCATCGACTGCACGCCCGAAGGGCACCAGCCCGACGTGCCGACACGCATCTTTCAAGGCGTCCAACAGCCGGTCTGCATCGTGCTCGCCGCGCGGTCGAAGCAGCAGCCCGACACGAAACCGGCCGCCGTCAAATACACGGCCCTGCCCGCCGGCAAACGCGAAGCCAAGTTCAAAGCGCTTGCCATGCTCAAGCTCAGGTCAAAGGTTTGGCAAGACTGATCGACCGAGTGGCGCGATCCGTTCTTGCCGGCTGCGACAGGCGACTGGGCTCACTATCCGGCCCTCGATGAATTGTTTGGTTACAACGGCTCGGGTGTCATGCCTGGCCGGACTTGGGTCATTGCGCCCGATGCCAATTCACTGCGCGAACGCTGGGAGATACTGACGCAGGCGAAGCCTGAGGAAAAACAAGAACTGTTCGTTCCGCACCTAAACAAAGGCAAACTCGGAGATCGGCACGTTGATCGAGTTGTCAGAAAAGGTCTTACGGGATTTCCCGACAACGCAACTCCGATTGCGAGTGATCGTGGTGCTGGACTTGAACCAGTCCAGTATGGTTTTCGTTCGTTTGACCGGCAGTGGATCATTCCCGACAATCGCGTATTAAATCGGCCGAATCCCGAATTATGGAAGTCACATGGCAAGAAGCAAATTTACCTCACCGCACTGCATCGAACGGCACCGTCGTCGGGTCCGGCCTTGACAATTTGCGCGTCAGTTCCTGACCTCGATCACTATAAAGGGTCATTCGGCGGCCGCGTCTTTCCCCTCTGGCAGGACGCCGCCGCGACCCAGCCCAACTTGCCGCCGAATTTGCTCGCGCAACTGGGAAAGCAATACAAAGTGAGCGTCACGGCAGAGGATGTCATCGCCTATCTGGCGGCTGTCGCGGCCAACCCCGCCTACACCGCACGATTCCAAAGCGACTTGTCGCAACCCGGTTTGCGGATTCCGATCACGTGCGATGCGAAGTTGTTTAGCCGAGCCGTTGAGCTGGGGCGGCAGGTTGTTTGGCTGCACACGTTTGGCGAGCGGTTTGCCGACGCCAAAGCGGGACGTCCCCCCGGCCCGCCACGCGTGCCGAAAGAGCGGGCACCGCGGATCCCCAAATCGGGGGCCATTCCCGATGACCCCGACGCGATGCCCGACGAAATCGGCTACGACGAGAGCCAACAGCGACTGCTCGTTGGCACCGGATTCGTCGATAAAGTGCTGCCCGCGGTCTGGAATTACGAAGTCTCTGGCAAGCGGGTGTTGACGCAATGGTTTAGCTATCGTAAGAAAAACCGAGAGCGGCCGATCATCGGCGACCGCCGCCCCCCCTCGAAGCTGGGCGATATTCAACCCGACCACTGGCTGGCCGAGTACACGACCGAACTGCTGAACGTGCTACACGTGCTGACGCTCCTGGTCGAACTCGAACCGGCCCAAGCGACACTATTGGAGTCTCTCTGTGACGGACCGACCATCGAATTCCATTAAGCAGTATCCTCCCACCCACGCGTTGTACTGTCCCCCCGAAATGCGCAAGTCGCTGGGTGGCAAAGTGAAGCCGCCGGTGCGCGATCTGTTTTCGGACCTTGAAGACGATGAGCCGCAGCGCGAAAGCAACGACGAGGCGCAAGAGCGGTAGTTTGGTCACGAAAAGCTCCGCATCGCGGAACTACTCGAAACGCTCGAAAGTTTGGGGCGAGCAAGGCAGCTTGAGGATGGGCGATTTGTGGCAGCGTAGGTCGCCAACGACCAGAGAATGCGGCCTACCGCAGCACCCCAATTGTGTGATTGTTTTCGCTTGTATTACAAAATTTGTGTAATACAATTGACGCGGAAGCCCGATTCTGACAATGGAGCCTGGCGTGGGCCGCAATTTGTTTGGGGCGTATTGGGTCAAACCAGCCGGGTCGGCCATGATCGACGCGAATCGTCTTTTCCCGAAATCAGCTCGCCCGTCGGCACGCGCTGAAATTGGCCTTTTGGCCTGGTGGCGAATCCGAAGGCGAGCCGGTCGTCGACATGGATTGGGAATGGATTCGGGCACGCCGGACCGAACGAATCGGGGAGTTGCGGATTCACGAACGGATTGGAGGGCATCGCAATTTGCGGATCGTCTTTTGGGTGGCGGACAAAACGCTTACCGACGATCCGTTGCCATGTATCTGGACGTTGTCGGTATTGGCAAAGAAACGACAAGACTGGACATCGCCCGAACTCAAGGTGTTTAGCGCTCGTCGCAAGATCGTCATCGCAAGAAACTACAAGTTGCCGTGACTTCGCCCGCTAGTAGGGTGGAACCATTGAAAGATTTTTGACTATGACAACAGCAGCCAATCTTATCGAAAACAATGTCTGGGCCTATATGCAGGTGCAGTGTGCGCTCGATGAGTGTTCTGCTGATTTGCAGGACGTTGTTAAGGAAATGTTGGAAATCTTCCGTTCGCCCGATGCGACGAAGGACGAACAGCAACTCGCGGTACACACAATCGTCGACCTGTTGTTTCCGGGCGTGGGGCAGGATTTAGTCGACGAAGCACGCCGCTACAATTTGTCGGACGAGGGAAAGGCGGAATCGAGCAAGCGGACCTCGGAGGAAGATTTTTTCTCGAAGCAAGTGTCAAAACTGATGGGCGATCGAGAACTATCGCAAACCGATTTGGCTGCTCGCATCGGTGTTAGCCAGTCGGCGATCTCGAATCTTCTCTCGCGAAAATGCCGCCCTCAGGCACGAACGGTCAAGAAAATCGCCGAGGCTTTAGGGGTTGAAGAGGCCCTGATTTGGGCGAGCAACAGTTGATTTACCGGATCCACAAGAACAGCTTTCAGGGAGAATGACTATGGCTGGTAGCGAATAATAAGAACAATTCCTGTCAGCGACGGCTTGCGCATCGTCGATTCTCCATTTCTCGCCCAAACCCGCCAGCGGAGTGGCTTTTTTAGTAAATGTTGACTTCCGCAATCCCCCAAGCTAGACTTGCGATTGTTCGAGAGAGCGAAGGCGATGCGAGAGACCCGCTCCCTGGGTCGCGCGGCTGGCAAGCCGCGAGATAGGGACGAGATTCAAGTGAGCCCTGCGGTTCGAGCGATTTTCTGGGAAGCGATCCTGGGTGATCGCCGTCTGCGTGTTGAACCCATCGAGTTTTTTCTTTTGGGGCTCAGTTTGCTGTCATCGAACAAACCGGCTGCGCGCGTGCGTGTGCCGAAGCCCCCTCGCTCGCTGAGCACGACGAGCATCGGTGGCAAATTTAACTAGATGATTGTCGTGCTTGGAGTGAGTGTTGTGTCGCAAGGTACGATTAAGAAGCTGACTGACAAGGGTTTTGGTTTCATCGAGGGAGAACGGGGAGACATTTTCTTCCACTGCTCGAGCCTCGAAGAGACAACTTTCGACGCGCTGCGCGAAGGTCAAGCGGTGGAATACACCGAAGGCCGTGGCCCCAAGGGTGTGCGTGCCGAGAACGTTCGCATCGTTGACTAGACTGCGTTGAATCGACTGCGTTGACTAGACAGCGTTGACTAGCTGCGTTGAATCGACTGCGTTGAATCGACGACGTGAAGCCGCCTTCACGAACAATTAAAACCGACAAATGGCCCCGAGTTCGCTCGGGGCTGTTTTTGTTGGTGGCTGGGCTATCATTCGGACAGAGCGACACCTTCATAAAACATTCACACTTGTTCGATAAGTTGGTTTGATCGCGTCACCGACACATTCTCAGAGTCTCTCGATGTACCCTCTTAAATGGCTCGAAATGGCCGAAAGTCATGGTCTCGATCGTCGTTGGTTCATGGCTTATGCGGCTGGTCTGGCGGCCGTCCCGCTGTTGGGGCGGCATGCCAAGTGCGCGCCGGGTGTGACGAAGCTCGCCGACGATCCGTTTAAGCTGGGGGTGGCCTCGGGCGATCCGTCGGCGAAGGGTGTTGTGCTCTGGACTCGACTCGCCCCCGAACCGCTCGCCGAGGCGGGGGGCATGGAGCCGGTTTCCGTCGCGGTCGAATGGGAGCTGGCCGACGACGAAGGCTTTGCAAAAATCGTCCGTCGCGGCACGACTCAGGCGACTCCGCAACTCGGGCACTCGATTCACGTCGACCTCGACAATCTCGACCCCGACCGGTGGTATTTTTACCGCTTTCGCGCGGGGGGCGTCGAAAGTCCCATCGGCCGCACGCGGACGATGCCCGCTGAGAACACAACTCCCGAGAAACTGAGCTTTGCGTTCGTCTCGTGCCAGCACTTCGAGACAGGACTCTACAGCGGCTACCGTCACATGGCGGGCCAAGATCACGACCTCGTGGTCCACCTGGGCGATTACATCTACGAAGGGGCCGGCTCGGCGGGCAAGCTTCGTAAACACGTTGGTGGCGAAATCGAGTCGCTCGACGATTACCGCCGTCGTCACGCGCAATATCGGAGCGATCCGTTGCTACACGGCATGCATGCCAAGTGTCCTTGGCTGGTGACGTGGGACGATCACGAATTCGACAACAATTATGCCGACGATGTTTCCGAGGAACCCAATGTCGATCCGGCCAAGTTCTTGATTCGCCGGGCGAACGCCTACCAGGCCTACTACGAAGCGATGCCCCTCTCGCGTCGTTCGCTGCCAAAGGGGGCTTCGCTGAGGCTGTATCGCAACGTCAAGTTTGGCGACTTAGCGAACTTTATGGTGCTCGACACGCGGCAATACCGCAGTGATCAGCCCAACCACGACACGGCCCACCCGCTTAACGAAGCGGCCCAAGCTAGTTCGCAATCGATGTTGGGTCGCCCGCAAAAAGAGTGGCTTCAGCGTCAACTGATCGCGTCGCAGAGCACTTGGAACGTGTTGGCTCAACAGGTGATGATGGGAGCCGTAGGCCGCAATGTGGGCCCGGGTCTTGCTTACTCGATGGACCAATGGCCGGGCTATCTGTGGGAGCGAAATGCGATGATGCAGTTTATGCACGATCGCAAAATTTCTAATCCCGTCGTGCTCACCGGCGATATTCACACCAACTGGGTGAACGACCTGCACATCGACGACCGTCGCCCCGACTCGCCGATCGCGGCTGCGGAGTTCGTCTGCACGTCGATCACAAGTGGCGGCAACGGTGTCGAGAAACCGCGTGGTCTCGACAAATTGTTGGCCGAGAACCCCTGTCTCAAATACCACAACGCTGAGCGTGGCTATGTCGCCTGCGAAGTCACTCCTCGCGAGTGGCGGTCCGATTACATGACCGCGCTCGACGTCACTCGCGACGATGGCGAAGTTATCAAACGGGCGTCGTTCGTCGTTGAGAACGGTCACAAGGGTGTCGAAAAAATCTGACCGTTCGGAGTGGCCCAGCATCGGCGTTCGCGATCTATGGGCCAGTCGTCGAATTCGCGGGTTTCGCATACACTCCCGAGGATCCTCGACAACACATCTCCCGAACGACTCAACCCTTGAACATCGCCATCATCGGAGCCGGCATGGCCGGTCTGACTGCCGCTCACCGGCTCATCGCTGCGGGGCACACGGTCAAGCTGTTCGACAAAGGTCGTGGTGTCGGCGGGCGGATCGCGACACGGCGCTCGCCCACCGGGCGGCAGTTCGATCACGGCGCGCAATATTTCACGGCCAAGACGCCCGAGTTTCAAGCGGCGGTCGACGATTGGGTCGCGGCCGGTGTCGTGGCCGAGTGGAACGCGCGAGTCGTGACGCTCACGCGCGGCAAACTGGCGACCGATCCTTCGGATCGCACGCGGTACGTCGGCACACCGGCGATGAATCGCATTGCCAAGCACTTGGCCGAGGGGCTCGATGTATCGACGGGGGTGCGAGCGACTTCAGTCGAGCGCGTCGCTGGTCGCTGGAAGTTACTCGCGGACGATGTCGCGCTGGGCGAATTCGATGGATTGGTTGTCACCGCGCCTCCTATCCAGGCTCGCGAGCTACTGGGTGAACTCGCTATTGCCGATGAGTGTCTGACAAACATGAGCGGTTGTTGGACGGTGATGATTGAGTTCGCCGCTCCGATTCCTGTCGATTTCGACGCAGCCTTTGTCAACGATAGCCCGCTGGCTTGGATCGCCCGCAATAACAGCAAGCCGGGCCGTGACGCCAATGAGTGCTGGGTGCTGCACGCATCGCCCGCGTGGTCGGAGGCGAACATCGACAACGAGCCCGACGAAGTGACGCCCCCATTGTTGGCAGCATTTGCCACAGCGACCGGCGCCTCGCTGCCCGCTAGCATTCACCAATCGGGACATCGCTGGCGGTATGCGTTGCCCGAGAAGCCGCTCGCTCAGCGGGCGATTGTCGACGTCGAGCGATGTGTTGCTGTGGCGGGGGACTGGTGTGGTGGACCTCGCGTCGAAGGGGCCTACTTGAGTGGCATTGCTGCGGCGGAACGGCTTTTACCACGGAGCGACTGAGTACACCGAGTTTCCGTTATCTGAATCCCGCCGATTCATGTAGATCCACGCAATCAACCGGCTGTCGATTGCCAATCGTCCCGCTTCGCTTCGAGGGTTCGTTGCAAAGAAGTGTCACTCGCGTTAATCGTTGCAAGTCTGTTGTCGGTAGCCCCGCGGCGTCCTCTGTGGCCCAGTGGTAAGATCGACCCCTTACGAAGTTTTTTGGCAATGGGGGTTTACTTTCGGGGTTCCCGCAACTAACAATGAGAACTGGCGGGCACACCTTTGGGTCGTTGCCCGCTTTTTCGTTGTTTTGTTTGAGACTGTTCAATCCGAACCACACGCCGCTCGCCCCCGCGAGCGGTTTTGTTTTGCCTTGGGTGAAAGCCCTTTCCAAGTTGAGACGAGTGACTGCGATGAGTAATGAATTGGTACCGATGACCCGCGCTGGTTACGACAAGATTAAGGCGGAGGTCGATGTGATGGAAAACGACCAGATGCCGGCGATAGCGCTGCGAATCGCCGAGGCGCGGGCCGAGGGTGACCTGAAGGAGAACACCGAGTATCACGGTGCGCGCGAGTCGCAAGGACTCTTGCAAGCGAAAATCAATGAGCTGAAGGACAAACTCCGCCGGGCGACGATTGTCGACGTGAGCAAGCTGCCCAAAGACGAAGTCGCGTTTGGCTGCACGGTGGTCGTGAAAGACCTTGACTTCGGCGACACCGAAGAGTTCACCTTGGTGGGGGCGGGGGAAGAAGACCTCGACGCCGGCAAAATCAACATCGCCAGCCCACTCGCGCAAGGGCTGCTTGGCAAGAAGAAAGGCCAGAAAGTCGAAGTCGAAGTCCCGGCGGGAGTGAACCGGTTCGAGATTAAAGAGATTCGGTTCGAAGGATGATGCTTTCGACGCAGTTTGCGAGCTCGTAGGCCGAAATAAGTCCCGCGTTTCAAAGACGCGACGCGCGATTCCGGCAGAGCGGGTGAAACGGTTGTACCTTCGGACGCTCGCCCGCCGGATTTGCGGCTGACGCCTTAATCCGGCCTACTCTGCTCAGTTATTCGAGCCCATAGTACCCGGTTGGTGGGACGTAGATGCCCGTTTGTTTGGTGACGGTCAGGTTGGGCAAGAAGCGTGGTTCGACCAAAAAATTCACACCGACATTGTTTTTCGAGGTGTCGACGTTGAGGCCGAGCGTGGCGATGAGCGATTCGCCGATGCGGCTAAAGGCGACGCGTTGGCCGATGCTGCCGGTCTCGGCAAAGTCGAAAGTCGATGTGGCCGATCCAATCCACTTTGGGCTAATGCGATAGTTGAATGCGGCAGTCAGCACGTCGGCCGTGAAGGGTCCGCGAATCGACCGGTAACCGAGATAGGCGTTGCCGACTTCGGGGCGATTGACGACGACTCCCCCCGAAGCCGTTTTCAGACCATCGGCAAAGAAGTCGGCGGCACCGTCGCTGACAACGGTGAAGCGGTCGCCCAAGTGCCAGCGAAAGTCGTAATCGGCCAGCCCAAAGTCTTCGCCGAAATTATCGCGGTCGGAGTCAGGAAAGTAAGTCAGGTTCGAGTCGAACGTGAGCCAATCGACAATCTGTTCGCGTCCCGGTCCGCCCCGCTTGGTTTGCAGTCGATGCCTCATGCCGAGCCTCACGACGGCGAGGTCATCGACGATTTCAGCCGCTGGCGAACTGACCCAACTTTGTGTCCCGGTGCGGAATAAATAGAACCGGGGATCGAACCGAGGGTCGACGAACGAAGGTGACGGGACTGGATTGAAGGAGGTCCCCGCCAACGAGCCACCGAAGGGGCTGAAGAACAACAGTCGACGAATCTCTTCGATCGCGTCATCGTCGATTTCGTCGTAGAGCGGAAGTTCGGTGAATTCGCGATTCGCCTCCGAGAACGAAGCCTCGATATCGAACACCACTTTGTGGGCGAGCCCGTTGAGGTTAAAGACCGGATCGCGGATGAGTGGGTTGGCGGTCCAAAACGGAATGCTTGCGCGAATGCCCGCTTGATAATAGGCCCGCTGCAAGTCGTCTCCATCGCTGGCTTCGCCCCAGTGACCGACTTCGCCCAGCACAAAGGGGACGACTTTGACCGGCGCGAAGTCGAGGGGCAAATCGAGCGACTGCCGCGTTAGCAGGCGTTCGCCGCTTGCCGAGAGTGCGCCGCCGGCCGTGTCTTGTTCGTAGGGCAATAGCTCGAAAATCGGCGCGAGCTGAGGCGATGTCGCCGGAGTAGCCGTTTTGAGATTCAGGTAACCGACACTCGTGTGCGTGTTCCACGTCACGGTGTCGCCAAACACGCTCTCGCCGATCATCCAGTGATCGAGCCGAGGGAGCGATTGCGTCTGCGTGAAAAAGTCGTTGACGCGAATGTTCGACTCGATCATCAGCGAACGATTGTCGCGAATCCGTCGCAGCCGAATGCCCGTGATTTCGTCTTTGCGATTGTCCCAATCTTGTTCGTAGTATTGCTCCAGAAACGTGCGGTCGCTGAGCAGACCGACCTCGGCTTGCACCGTCCAGCCGGCGAGCAACCCGTTTTGCACGCGCTGTTGATGATTCCAGAACACGCGGCCACGGTACTCGGCTTCAGGCGTCACGGCGCGGCGGGCGAGGCCTAAGTTGTCGAGGCCTTCGTCGTCGATTCCCCAGACGCTGAACAGCCCCGCCGTCGGTCCCTCAAAGCCATAGAAGCGATCGGTCATGTATTCGACTTCGGTACCGACGCCAAAACCACGCTCCGACAAATAGTCGAGACTCAAGTCCCAATCGACTCCCGGCGGTGGGTCTTGGATGCCGAGCAGTTGAAACATGTCGAGGCCAATCAGCGTTTGGAAACCAAACACCGAGTCGTTGCCGACGCGAATGTTGTTGATGTAGAACGTCGGCTCTTCGAGATTCGTCGAGAACCGCGGCCAATAGAAAATCGGAATGCTGTTGAGGTAAACCTTGTTCCCTTCGCTCTGTGCCAGCTTGCTGCCAGTCGACAGCGGAGTGCCGGCCGCATCGACTGCTTGCTGGCCCGTGAATGGGTCGATGATCGGCTGCTGCTGGTCCTGAAACGAAATCACGTCGGCACCCAAGTGATAGCTGGGTACCTCGAGGCGACTGGTCGTGATGAGTGCATCGTAAGCGACGAACCTTGAGGCATCGAGTTGTTCGATCACGCCCGCTTTGAGCCGCACGAGTCCGGGGTAAATCTGTTCTTCTGAAGGTGGCAACGGCGTTAACAGCTCGGCATCGAGAATCACACCCAAACGGCGACGAACGTCGTAGTACATTCGCTGCGCATAAACGGTCCGGTCCCCCTGGCGAAAGACGATGTTGCCTTCCATGTAGACTTCCAGCGGCACATCGCCCCTTTGCTCGAAGCCACCGCTCAGTGCGCCCCCTTGGGTCCAGATGACCACACGATCGGCTTCGAGATCGAGTTTGTCGATCGCACCAACACCGGCCGGCAGGCCCGGAGCCGCGAGGCCTTCGACGATGACATTCACCCCGCCAGAAATCACCGCCGCGCTTTCACCGCTGGGAAGCTCGAGAAACTCGGCATCAGCCAGCGCATCGCTCCGCGACAGAATCATCACCCGGCGGAAGTTCACGCCCGGAGCGGCGTCGATCGGCGGCGGCGCGATCATCGTTTGGCCGAATTGTGCCAGCTCAATCGGTCGCGATGGCGACAGCTCCGCCACCGGCGCGGCTAGCTCGGGAGCCAATAGCTGTTCGGAGCCCGCGCGGAATGCCGCGTCAGCTTTCTGGTAGACGGCGGGTCTGTTTTGTGTCGGCGAGTGTTGTTTCACCACTCGCCAGCGTGGATAGCGAAATGTGTAGAGTTTGCCAAACCAATCGGCGCTCGTCTGATGGCTCGCTTGCTCGTTGTTGGAAGCGAACGCAACGCGGACCGGCTGGTTGCCACCGGCGACGTAGGCAATCAACTCGAACACCGGTTGGTTGCCATCGATGCCCGGCAGTTCCCGCGACCAGACAATCGCTTGTTCGCCTTCGATGCGTTGCTCGCCTTGGACCAACAGGCAATCGCCCGCGAGGTGCCACACTTCGTATTCGCCTTCGGTCCAATGCGACCCTTCATCGGCGGCGAGCGAAATCGGCTGGTCGGCATCGGGCCGCGGGCCGAGGACTTCGGCCTTCGCCATCCGCGCGCAGCAGATGGCCACCGCCAACGCAATGGCGAACGCGCGAGTGATCTTCGCGATGGTTCGATAGCCGGTGATGAGACGCGTCGTCCTTGCCGCGTGATGAGTTTCGTGCCGGCGCGTTGGCGCGCGGTCTCCCCGCAAAGGGGCGGCGGAGTATAGAAGTCGCGGGGCGACGGGGTCAATCGCTAAATGCGGCGTTGCCACGTGGAGGTCGGAGCCCACGGCTCACTTCCGTCATTCCCGCGCAGGCGGGAATCTCGGGGCCGTTCAATGCGTACTTGACATTTGGGTGCCACTGTCCGGCTTGTCCGGCAGTGGGCACCTAGTACCAGCGCCGCACTGCTGGCAAGCCAGCAGTGGCACCCGCCAATTCAGGTTTCAAACGGCCATTAGTGGACTGTCAAATGAGAAACTTCGAGTGCCACTGGCTCCGCCAGTGTGGCGCAAGTGTCACGTCAGCAATCACTTCCACTGGCATAGCCAGTGGCACACAACCGCGCGTTGCAGAGTGAATAAATGGGACAAGTACCGTGGAAAACACCCGGTCGAACTCCACGCTTTGTTCGGCCACGGAGCCAGTCCCATTTATTCACAGCCTCTGCGCGGGAATGACCTACCGCCACGGGTTGCTAGCGATACTAGCACCAGCACCACAAACCCCAGCGGGATTGTCACGATGCCCGGTTGGCTGAACGGCGTGAGTGCCTGACCGGGGTCGATGCCATAGACTTTTTGGAACGTGTCGGCACTCAGTAAAATCCAGCCGAGCGAGCTAACCATGCCAACCACCACGGCGGCGATGATGCCTTCTTTCGTTACGCCACGCCAGACGAGCGGTGTCACTAGTGCGGGCAAGTTGGCCGACGCGGCCACGCTGAAGGCCCAGCCGACGAGGTAACCAACGTTCATGTCTTTGAACAAAATGCCCAGCACAATCGCAATCACCCCAACGACGGCCGACGCCTGTTTGGCGACGCGGACTTTTTGGCCATCGGTGAGGTCGATGCCCGCGAAGCCACTCACCAGGTCGTGAGCCACCGCGCCGCTGCTGGCGAGAATCAGTCCGCTCACGGTGCCCAGCACCGTGGTGAAGGCAATCGCCGAGATGGCTGCGAACAAGAGCGCGCTGATGCTCTTCGCGAGCAGCGGCGCGGCCATGTTGCTGTCGGTCACATCCATCGCGCCGCTGGTCATCGCGCCGAGACCCATGTAGAGCGTGAGCACATAGAAGAAACCGATGGTGCCGATGCCGACGATGGTGCTCCGTCGGGCCGCGGTGGCATCTTTGACCGAATAGTAGCGAATGAGAATGTGAGGTAGCGATGCCGTGCCGCAGAAGAGCGCGAGCATGAGTGACACGAAATTAAGCTTGTCGGAGAGCTTGCCGCTGCGAATGCCAGCGAACTGGGGATGTTGACCCGGGCTGAGGACTTGGCTCCCGGGCGACCGTTTTTGATAAAAGACGGTGGTCGTTGCGCCATCGTCGGCGACAAGCTTTATGCTGGGCCACAAAACCACCTCGCTGCCGTGCAGCGTGCGGAGAAACGACACCAAGCCGAGCGGACCGGTTTCGGTCTTGCCCGCGGGCAACTTCGACAGCCAGCCAATGGGGTGGAGTTGCGGCTCGCCCGGTTTGTTCCCTTTGACCTCGCCGTTGACGAGCGTGATTTGATCGGCGGTGACGGTCAACGTTTGGGCCTCGCGAAGCGTCACTTGCTGTGATTCATTTTCGCGCTCGATGCTCCAAACAACTTCGCGGTCGGTTGCCTCGTCGCGAGTGCGGATAAATGGCTGGTCGACCCACACGCCGGTTGGTGGAATTATGGTGAGTCCGGCATCACCCGGAAGGTCGCCCCGATCAAACTGCTCGGCCGTCATTGGCCCGAGCGTGCGAAACGCGTGGCCATCGTTGCCCCCATCGGCAACACTTAATCCGCGCTGCAAGATGAAGACCGTGAGTATCGCGCTGAAGATCACCAGCAATCCTCCCTTGAGAAACTGCACGTAAGTCGTCGACACCATCCCGGCTGTTACGACGATGGCGATCACGGTGACGCCGACCATCACGACGCCAATCCAATGCTCCTCGATGCCGAGCAGAGGTCGGATCAACACTCCCGCGCCGACCATCTGGGGAATCAAGTAAAAGATGCTCACCGCGAGCGTGCTGATACCGGCCGCGAGGCGGATGCCGGGCGAGTTAAATTGCGCATCGAGCGCGTCGGCAAACGTGAACTTGCCAAGCCGCTTGATCGGTTCGGCTACCACAAACAACGCGACAATCCAACCACCGAGAAAGCCGATGGAATACAAGAATCCATCGTAACCATGAAAGGCAATCATGCCACAGATGCCCAAGAACGAAGCGGCCGACAAGTAGTCGCCCGCGAAGGCGACGCCGTTCACGAACCAGGGAATCTCGCCATGTGCGGCAAAGTAGCCTTGTGAAGTTTTCGCGCGGCCTCCCAAATAAAAGCTCAGCCCGAGCGTGATGCCAACGAACACCACGAACACGACAATCGCCAGCGGCGAAGCTTCGTAGATCATTCGTCCCCCTCCTCGTCGGTGACTTCACCGGCAGGAGTCGCGAGCGTGCCGTAGAACAGAGCGAGTACAAACGCCGCGACGATCAATCCAAAGCCATAAAGAATGGCAACGTTGATTCCTTCGAGTGGAGTCGCATCCATCACCTCCGGCCACCAAGCCGCGATGAGTACGAATACCGCGTAGATCACCAGATAGAACGCAAAGAGCACGAGCCCGGTGCGATCGAGTCGCGTTTTCATGTTTCGCCCCCTGCCCAAGAAACGCTGCCCAAGAAAAGCTGTCCAGTAAACTCTGCCCTAGAAGTGAGTGCCGCCGCGAATAGCTGCTTCGTTATAAGCCGAATCGAGGCGGGTCACAACGCGATGTGGCGTTCGATCACGACGACGAGACGTAGAGGCTGTGAATAAATGGGGCTGGCTCCGTGGCGGAACAACGCGTGGAGTTCGACCGTGTGTATCCCACGGTGCCTGTCCCATTTATTCACTTTCTGCAACGCGCAAGGTTGTGAAAAAGTGGGACAGGCACCGCACAGCAAGTTGCGTTGGCGCGCAGGCTCGGTCGGGTGCAGAGCCAGTCCCATTTTTTCACAACCACGTAGCTCGTCGGCTATGGCGATATAGCACCACGATTTTCTGAGAACTTTCGAGTAGAAAATGGCCACATAGTGTGCTAATGTACACCTATCACTTTGAGGCAATGAGCGGCGCCAAAGGCTGAGCTAATCAGCACGCAGCACCAGCAGAAAGCCCGGTCGTGTGAGTTCGCGTTATGCGAACCCGCGCGGCCGGGCTTTTTTTAATCAGTTTTCGGTTCTCAGTTTTCAGTTTGCAGTTCTCGGTTTCTGAGCGGCAACTGAAAACTGACAACCAAAAAACTGATAACTAAATGACTGACCACCAACAACTAAAGATGCAACGCACTTACCTAACACTCACCGATACGCGTCGCGACTTGTTCGATGGCGACCTGTTGCTCTTCCGCCGGCGGGGACTGATTTCCATTGCCGGGCGGGGCGAACATTCGCACGCCGCCAAAGTGGCGTGGTGGGGCGACGAACCGTTGTGCCTCGAAGTTCGCGAGTGGCATGGTGGTCGTGCTGTGACGCTCGTTAGTCAAGTCGAGCGATGCCCTCATCGCATCGACCTGTTTCGCGTTAACCCCCAACTGCGGTGGCCGGAGTACGATCGAATCGGCTCCACCCGTTTCATGCGACGGCTTGCCGGCTGCGACTATGGCTATGCGTCGGTCGCGGCGGCGGCCCTTCTGCACCTTCCTCTGGTCCGCCTCTGGACTCGTGCCGCTACCGAAGATGCCGCGATCGATCGCCGGCCACCGTTTTGTTCACAAGCCTGTGCCATGGCCGACCGCATCGGCGGCGGTGTCGACCCGGTCCCCCGACTGGCCGACCGCATCACCGAACCGGCCGACCTCGCGCGCAGTTCGTTCTATGAATACCAATTCACCTTTAGTGGAGTGTGACATTTGAAGCCCACGTTTTTTGACACCCGATTTCTGTACGCGATCATCCTTTTGATCTTGCTATCGCCAACAGCCATCGCCCAGTGCCCCGGCGGAGTGTGTCCCATCACCTCGCCAAGCCGACCATCGTTCCTCGGACAACAAATCGACCCGGCGCCCTACGCCGCGGTGTCGTGCCGCGTGCAAAACACGACATCACACGGGACACAATTAGGCAGTGGCACCGCCATCGACCTCGGCGACAACCGGTCGTATGTGCTCACCTGTCACCATCTGTTTCGCGAGCAGGTCGGAAATATCCGTTGCCAGTTCACAAATGGCGAAGCGGCAACAGCGCAAGTGGTCGCAACCAACCCAGCACACGACCTCGCGCTGCTCGCACTCGACACGCCGCGCGACACGCAAGCGACACTTTCTGATCAATCGACCACCGGTTCGCTCACCGCCTGTGGTTTTGGCATGAACGGACGGCTCCGCGCGATTCGTGGCCCGCTCGTCGGCACGGCCAACACCACCGGCGCGACATTTCCCTCGCTCCGCGTCGCCGCGACCGTCATGTCGGGTGACAGTGGCGGAGGTCTGTTCGACCAGCACGGCCAACTTTGTGGAGTCATCTGGGGAGTCCGCGAAGGGATCGCCTACGCCACGCCGCGAGAACCGATCAATGCACTGATCGCCCCCTTCCGTAGCCACCCTCGCCAGAATGTCGATGATCCCGACGACCAACCAACGCCTCCCTTCGATGCGGCCGCCGCCTGGCGTTCCGGTGTCGATACGCGACTCGATCAACTTGCCAGTCGTATCGAAGATCTCCGCAGCGCGATTCCCGACCCGCTGGCGATGCCACCACCGACCGACCCGTTGCCTCAAGTCGAAAATCGCTTGAGCGAATTTCGTTCGCAAGTCTTCAGCGAAGTCCGTTCGCGAACAATCGAGATGGTCCGTGAACACATCGCCAACATTCCGGCCGCGTGGTCGTTGGTGCAACTGGCGACAGGTGGATTGAGTTTGGCGAGTCCGATTGGAATCGGACTCGTCGCTGGTGCGTGGCTGCTGCGTCGACGTTTCACGAAGTCTTCGAGCCGTGCCCCATCGCCCGGTTCGGCAGGAGCCTCACCCTCCCGAGAGGCCAGCGACCGGGAGGGGGACGCTCCTGCGGAGCTTAGCACTTTCGCAAACAAGCCCATCGCGATCGACTCACCACCCATCACAAATACGACGCCCCCGGAGACACACTATGTCCCCTACGAAACCAACAGCTTCCCGACCGCGTACCAATGGGCCAGCGAACAAGTCGCGCGCAAGTTCCCCGGCGCTGTCGACACGCTCGCGACGCTCGACAGCTTGATCAAACAACAAATCAGCGGACGTTAGCAGTTGTCAACCGGCGCGGGAGGGCGACGCTCCCGCGGAGCCTGGAGTTAGTACGTAGTAGCAAGGCTCCGCGGGAGCGT
>JBGSRO010000079.1:0-5669 GCA_041737535.1 Pirellulales bacterium
CGACATCCGCCAACTCGATCCTCGAAACTCCTTCCTCATACCCGTCACCTCCGTGCCGTTGAGAAGAACAGAATGCTCGATGATATGTACGCATGCTAGCGATCAGTTGGTTCTTATGGTTTTGAGATAGGTTCTAAGTGAAACTCTCACCGAAGTTGAAACTGGCAAGCCAGCTTCGTCGGTTTGCCAAGCACCACAGCGCAGTGTTGTATCGCTGCCAAGTTAAGGAACCGCCGATGAACGCAGATCGACGCCGATTCACGACATGTTTGGTGTGCCTTAACGGAAACGACCAGCAAACCTCAATGGCGATTCACCCACGATAGTCACACGAGTGCTCGTTGCCGCCCAAGAACGTTGTCCTGAATCAGCGTGCTTCCCGTTTATCGGCGTTTTTTTCCTTCCGTAAACCTGCGTCGTCGTACTAATTCGCCGTTATCCGCTGATCGCCTCCCTCGACGCTCATCCTTTCGCCTCCCCCAGCAACCCGGTAAACTGCGGACTTTGCTTACTCCGACACAGGAAACGCCGTCGTGCCAGGTACTTGCGTCATCGGCCTCCAATGGGGCGACGAGGCGAAGGGGAAAATTGTCGACCTACTGACCCCCGGCCACAAGCATGTGGTGCGATATCAGGGGGGGGCCAACGCGGGCCATACCGTGGTGGTGGGAGACGAGGTCTATAAACTGTCGCTGCTCCCAAGCGGTATTCTCACCCCCGATGTCACCTGCATCATTGCCGGCGGCGTGGTGCTGAACCCGGCCAAGGTGATCGAAGAACTCGACGAGCTAATCGGTCGCGGCATCACCCATACCGACAACCTGCGGCTCAGCGATCGCACCCACGTGATTTTTCCTTGGCACTTTGCCGAAGACAAAATCCTCGATAAGCAAACCGGCGGCGAAGACATTGGCACCACGCTGCGCGGCATCGGCCCTTGTTATCGCGACAAGGTGGCCCGCAGCCATGCCGTGCGGCTGGGCGATATGTATCGGCCCAACTTTCGCGAGCGGATCGATCACATCGTCGCCGACAAGAATCGCGTGCTGGCGGCCATGTCGGATGGCCAGCTCGAACCGCTCGACGCGGCCACGATTTTCGACGAATACAGTCGCTATGCCGAGCGGCTCAAGTCACACGTTTGCGACACAACCGAACTGTTGCTCACGTCGCTCGAGGCGGGCGAGAAAGTATTGTTCGAGGGAGCCCAAGGGGCGCTACTCGATGTCGATCATGGCACCTATCCCTACGTCACCAGCAGCAACAGCTCGGGCGTTGGCATTAGCAATGGTTCGGGCGTACCGGGCAAGTATCTCGACAAGGTGCTCGGCGTGGTGAAAGCCTATTCGACACGTGTCGGCGGGGGGCCTTTCCCAACCGAATTGCTCGATGACACGGGTCAGTACCTTCGCGACCGGGGCAATGAATACGGCACCGTCACCAAACGCCCCCGCCGCTGTGGTTGGCTCGACGCGGTAGCGATTCGCTACACGGCACGCTTGGGTGGTGTCACCGGGCTGTGCATTATGTTGATGGACGTATTGAGCGGACTCGATGAACTGAGGATTTGTACGTCGTATGAAATCGACGGCGAACAGACGCGGGTCTTTCCTTCGCACGTCGACGAGCTGCGTAAAGCGAAACCAATTTACGAAACGCTCGCCGGTTGGAAAGAAGAAGTCACCGAGTGCCGGGCCTACGACGAACTGCCCGCCAACGCCCATCGATATATGGATCGCATTGCCGAAATCATTGGCGTGCCTGTCGATGTCGTGTCGGTCGGACCGGGGCGTGAGCAAACAATTGTGGTCAATAAGTCTCTGACCTGAGGCGAGCCGTAAGCGTCAGCGACCGGAGTGAGTCGGGCGATGATTTCGCTTTGCTATCACTGCGGGGGCTTACGCCACCCGGCTCGCCTAGTCGATTAAGGAAGCTAACAAGCCATGTTTCGCTACTTGTTCATTCTCGTCGTTGTGGTCGGTAGTCATGCTCTTGCCAAAGAGCCAAACAAGCAGATCGCCGACACTTGGCTCGATAAACATCTGAACGAAGTCGTCGAGCTTTACAAAGAGCTACACGCTTCGCCCGAGCTGTCTTACGAAGAACAAAAGACGGCCGCGAAGATGGCGGCCGAGCTTCGCGAGCTCGACTGCGAAGTCGTGACCGATCTTGGAGGCCACGGCGTCATTGGCATTCTTCGTAATGGCCCCGGCAAGACGCTGATGCTCCGCGCCGATATGGATGCCTTGCCGGTCGTCGAAGAAACGGGCCTCGACTATGCCTCGACCGTCAAGATCAAAGAACGTCGCGGAGCAACCGTCGGCGTGATGCACGCTTGTGGCCACGACATACACATGTCGAACTTGGTTGGGGTCGCGAGAATGATGAACGCGAATCGCGATGCCTGGAGTGGCACCGCGATCTTCCTGTTTCAACCGGCCGAGGAACGGGGGGCCGGCGCGCGGGCGATGCTCGAAGATGGGCTATTCGTGAAATACCCCCGGCCCGATTTCGCCATCGCCCTGCACGTGGCGGCCGATTTGCCGACCGGTGTGGTTTCGACGCAGGCGGGGTTCGTGCAGGCGAATGTCGACAGTGTTGATATCACAATCGAAGGTCGAGGTGGGCACGGAGCTTATCCCGAAACGACGGTCGATCCGATTGTCATCGCCGCGAAACTGGTCCTCGATTTACAGACGATTGTCAGCCGCGAAATCAAAGCGACCGACCCGGCCGTGATCACCGTCGGCAGCATTGCCGGTGGCACCAAACACAACATCATTCCCGACGACTGCAAGCTGCAACTCACCGTCCGGAGCTACGCGCCCGAAGTTCGCGAACACCTTTGGCAGGCCATCCGTCGCAAGGCAAAAGCGGCCGCCGACAGCGCCGGCGCTCCCGAACCAACGATCAGCATAGGCGAAGGAACACCTTCGCTCTACAACGATCCCGAGCTCACGGAGCGCGTACTCGCGTCGCTTGCCACGACGCTCGGCGAAGCCGCGCTCGTGTCAACCGATCGCACGATGGGGGGCGAAGACTTCAGCCAGTATGGGCTCGCGGGGGTGCCAATCTGCATGTACAAACTCGGCTCGATCGCGCCCGAGCGACTTGCCGAGTTCAAGAAAGCCGGGACGCCCCCGGCGAGTTTACACTCGCCGCTTTACTACCCTGAGCCAACCGAGACGCTCCGCGCGGGGATTAAGTCGATGGGGGGAATTGCCATCGACTTGCTTCAATCGGAGTAGCGGCGCGGCTATTCCTTTTCAAACGCGGCGTCGAACTGCACGTCGGAGGGGGCGAAGTCCATCCGCCGCACAAACTCACACGCCTCAGTAGCGCCGTGATCGCGTTGCATACCGCAATCTTCCCATTCAACACTCAAGGGGCCTTGGTAACCGATGACGTTGAGCGCACGGATGATCTCTTCGAAGTTCACACCACCGCGACCGGGCGAACGAAAATCCCAACCACGACGAGGATCGCCAAAGTTGAGATGGCTGGCGAGAATGCCGCTCTTGCCGCTCAAGGTGACGAGCGCGTCTTTGACATGCACATGATAGATGCGATCGGGGAACGCTCGGATGAACTCGACCGGATCGACACCTTGCCAAATCAGGTGGCTCGGGTCGAAGTTGAAACCAAACTCGGGGCGATGCCCCACGGCTTCGAGCGCTCGCTGTGCCGTGTAGATGTCGAAGGCGATTTCGGTCGGATGGACCTCGAGCGCGAATCGCACGCCACAATCGGCGAACACATCGAGAATCGGATTGAAACGGTCGGCGAACTGCTTGAACCCATCGGCAATCATCGACTCGGGGACAGGCGGGAAAGAATAGAGCAGATGCCAAATACTCGAACCAGTGAATCCGGGCACGACTTCGACGCCAAACTTTTGGGCGGCGCGAGCCGTATTCTTGAGTTCATCGATCGCTCGCTCGTTGACACCGGCCGGCCTGCCATCGCCCCACACATGCGGCGGCAAAATCGCCTTGTGCCGCTGGTCGATGTTGTCGCAGACGGCTTGACCCACGAGGTGAGCGCTGATCGCGTGACATTCGAGGTCGTAACGCTCGAGCAAATCGCGCTTCGCGCCGCAATAGCCGGCATCGCTCATCGCCTTATCGACCTCGAAGTGGTCGCCCCAACAGGCGAGCTCGAGCCCGTCGTAGCCGAAGTCTTTGGCCTTTTGAGCCATCGTTTCCATCGGCAGGTCGGCCCATTGGCCGGTGAACAGCGTCGCGGGGCGGGGCATGTCAAGTTCTCCAGTAAGTCAGTTTTCAGTTGTCGGTTGTGAGCCGTACGCGATAGCGTCCGGTGGCGGATGATTCACCCGTGGCTAGCGCCATCGGCTCAAATTGTCATGGCGAAGCGAAGCGAAGTTGAATAACCGTTATCATCGTAGCGAACTCTTTCTGACGCGGCAGTTGATGAGTCGTATACTAAAAGGAGTCGATCGCGAAGCGAATCAAAAAGCTGATTGCTGATGGCTGACCGCTCTTTTGCCGAGTACCAAACATGATCCGCCGATTCATTATCGCCAGCGCCGCTGCCTCGATCGTCGCCTCAATTGCTGCGGCCGAGGCACCGGTTGAAGTTGTTGTTGCCTACGACCGGGGTGTGCAAATTACCGCGCCTCAGGAGTGGTTGCAACTCATCACTGGGCTCGGCATCGACCAAGTGAGGTTTCGAGGCATTCAGCAAGGTGACCAACCCGAGCTCGAATCGCTCGGCACCGACGACCGGCCTCGTTACCGCGTGACGGGGGTGCTCGACGCGCGCGATGTGCTTACGTTGCCTGGTGGACGGTTCAAGCGGAGCGACGCGGGCAAGTTGGGGGACTACTTAAAGAACCTCGCGGGCGACGGTGCCGAAGGGGTGCTCGCCCCCAAAGGCAAATTCGGACTGACCGAGACGCAGTTCAAAGCCGTTTGGGCCGATTTGTCGGGACCGGTTGGCTTTGGCACGATCGATGTGCGATTGCACGATGTACTAAAGAATTTTGACGAAGCACTGGAAACAACAATCGTCGTCGATGCGACGGCAAGTGAAGCGTTAAGTGCAGCGACTGTGGCCGACGATCTATCGGCAATGACTCGCGGGACGGGGCTCGCATTGGCACTGCGCTCGGCTAGCCTCGTGATGATTCCCACCAAAGCGCGAGGCGAAGAAGTCGTCTTGCATGTGGTTCCCTCGGCGGGTGAGAAAGCCGAGTCGTGGCCCATTGGTTGGCCGGTGGAACGAAACCAACGGCAAGCAGCTCCCAAGTTGTTTGATTTCCTTACGATCGAGGTTGAAGACTACACACTCAAGCAAGCGGTTGACGCGATCGGACCAAGGCTGGGGATGCCCCTCTTTTGGGACCACGCGATGCTCACAGCGAAAGCAACCGACCCGCGCGAAACCAAGGTGAAACTAGCGAAGGTGAAAAGTTATCACAAACGCATCCTCGACCGATTGCTGTTCCAAGCTCGACTCAAGGGCGAAATTCGCGCCGATGAGGCCGAGACGGTTTTCTATTGGATTGGGGATTAAGAACCTATCCCAGAACCTCAAGAATTCCGCCACAGGATGTGAGCGAAGACGAGATGCAACAAGGCTTCGTAGTTTTTGGCCTTCTTTTCCCACCGCACCAGAATGCGGCGGTAGCGATTGAGCCACGAAGCGAT
>JBGSRO010000099.1:0-2002 GCA_041737535.1 Pirellulales bacterium
GAGCCAACCATTCAGCGCGTGCTGGGGGCGCTCGAAGTGGTGAAGGCCAAGGCGGCAAAAGCGGCTGCCGGGGTCGCGACCAGTCGCGACGAATGGCTGAAACGCGAAGACACGTTCGACGACGTGCTTGCGCGAATTGGGGAAATCGAAGACGCTGGCAATCCCCAGGCGGCGACCTTGCGAAAGCTCGCCACCATGATTCGCGGTCGCGTCAACGACCATGCGTACGCCGAATCGGTGAGGGCCCTCGATCAATTGCAGCCTAAGCTCGACACGATTTACCAGCGACACCAGCAAGGATCGGCTGCTGGCACGCCGGGCACCGCAGCGGAGTCGCCAAACGCCGCTGATGTGCCACTCACAGGAGTCTCGCCCGACGTCGTCTGGCAACAGTCGCAGGCAAGCTTCCACGAAGCGGAGTCGATGGTTGGCGAACTGCAATCGACTCAGTTGCCAAAGGCGCCCCTGTTTGGCAAAGCGATGGAGAGGATTCGCGCACTGGCGGACCAGCAGAAGTTCAGCGAGGCAAACACCGGCTATCAACGACTCCGACCGCAGATCGATGCCGAATACGCGAAGCTAATGAAGAGCCGTGGTGGCGGCGTGCAAATGCCTGCCGGACCTGGAGGGCCATCAGGCGGCTTGGCCGCGAGCGGCCCCGCGACAAACGGTGCCGCCGGCACTGCCAAAGGTGCGGGAGGGTTTATCGCTGGATCGGTTGGCAAAGGCGGGAAAAACGAACCGGCCGATGTCAAAGCCGTTCAAGAAGCGCTGAATCAACGCGGCGGCGCCAAGCTGACGGCCGACGGAAAAATCGGCCCCAAGACACTCAAGGCAATCGTCGAATTTCAGAAGAAGTTGGGCCAGTTCAAACCGGACGGAATCATTCAGCCCGGTCGCGGCACGGCCCGCGCGCTGTCGGGAGCTGCTGAGATGCCGCCACCGCCCGCCCAACCCAAGCCAATCGCACCCCCGGTGCTCGGTAAAGCATCGCTCGATAAGGGGGCACTTGTCTGGCACAGCACGCGCGGAATTCTGACAACGAATATCGACGAGTTGAAAAAAGGTGTTCGTGCCGCGTATGGCACCGAAGTCAAAGAGCTCGTCACAGAAATCGACGACAGCATGGTGAAGCTGGGCGACGTTGTCGACAAGCTGGATACCCGCCTCGCCGACGCGCTCGACTCGGCCAACAAATCGCCCGAGGGACCGGCCCGAGCTACGGAGTTGAAAAGGGCGCGGCTGATCATCGACGACTATCACCATTACGTGAACTCCGAACCGTTGATCGCCCACATGGACAACAATCCGTTCGGAGTGACGACCAGTTTGCGACGAATCATTGGCGATGCGCTCGATCACCTCGGCGAGCTCATGCCACCATCCACCGAAGTCATTGCGTAGCGCTTTCTTACCCAGCGACTAATTTGGAAATGAGCCGACAATGTCCGACGAACAAGATTCCTGGCTGACCGGCTTGGGTGTCAACCTCGACAAGTTTTTGAAAACGAAACAAGCTGCCGAAGATTCCGTTCAATCGACGTTGCAGTCGGCGCAAAACTCGGTGTTTGAGTCGCTCGGCGTCGATGACGAGACGGCCCAGACGATTCGGGACGGTCAACAAGCGATTGCCGACTTTGAAAAGGGCAGAAACGCTGGCCGGGCGGAAGGTTCGGCGGGACTGATCGGCATGTTGGCACCTGTTCAATTCGTGACAGCAGCTTCTCGCTTGGCAGATGCGGACGATCCCGGGGCCGAGGCAATCAAAATTGCGGAAGAGAAGGCGGCCACACTCGCCGCGATTGGCCGGTTGAAGACCGATCCGATTGGCTCAGCAACGGACTTTGGCGAGAGATTCGGCAAGAGCGCTTTACAGGCGAAGAAAGAAGGCCGCCTCGCCGAATTTGCGGGAAATTTAGCCGGTCATGCCGATGTCATCGCCGCAACGGTTGCGGTCGGCGGAGCAGGGGCGGGTGCGGAAGCAGCAGGCGCGGCCCGTGGC
>JBGSRO010000113.1:0-10753 GCA_041737535.1 Pirellulales bacterium
GGGAGGATCATCCCGACACGCTCCAGTCGATGAACCACCTGGCCGCTGCGTACCAGGCGAGCGGCGATGTCGCCCGGGCGATTCCGATTTACGAAGCCACGCTCGAAGCGAGGCGGCGGAAGCTGGGGGAGGATCATCCCGACACGCTCGCGTCGATGAACAACTTGGCCTCTGCCTACGATGCGAGTGGCGATGTCGCGCGGGCGATTCCGCTTTGTGAAGCGACGCTCGAAGCCACGCGGCGGAAGCTTGGGGAGGATCATCCCGGCACGCTCGCGTCGATGAACAACTTGGCCTTGGCCTACAAGGCGAGTGGCGATGTCGCGCGGGCGACATCTCTGGTCGACGAACTGGTGTTAGCGTGCCGCGATAATGCGAAGGTGCCACGGCACTATCGGCAAACGTTTGGTGAGAATTGCGTCGATATCCACCTCGCCGCCTACAACCTCCCCCGTGCTCAAGAAATCGCCCGGGAGTTCAAATGGTGGTTTGTCCCCACCGAAGCCGACCTACCCGAGCCGTCGCTCGATTCGCTGCTCCCGATTGTTCAGCCGCCGGGTGGGGAGCGGTGATCGTTCGTCGCGGCGACGGGTGGCCGAAATTCTTGGCGAATTTCGCTACGCGCTGTTAATATGCGCGGTTTGGGGCGATTTCATTGGTCGCTCCGTGTGCTACATTAGGGGAGAAAGACAGACTGCCCCATGCCGCACACCAAATTCCAACCTGAGCACTTTATCAACCGCGAGTTGAGTTGGCTCGAGTTCAATGCGCGGGTCCTCGAAGAGGCGCAGCGGGAATCGAATCCGTTGCTCGAACGGCTCAAGTTTCTCGGTATTTTCGCCTCGAACCTCGATGAGTTCTTCATGGTCCGCGTCGCCGGTCTGCGGGAGCAGACCTTTGGCGACCTCGAACCCCAAGACCCGGCGGCCGATGGACTCTCGCCAATTGCGCAGCTTCAGCGGATTTCGATGCGGACGAGGCAACTGGTCAATCAGCAATATGAATGCTGGAACCAGTCGCTCAGGCCCCAACTCGCTGAGGCGGGGCTGCGAGTCGTTTCTGAAGACGCGCTCGACGCGTCGCAGCGGAAGAGTCTCGATCGCTATTTCAGCCAACGGGTCTATCCCGTGCTCACGCCAATGGCGATCGACCCGAGCCATCCCAGCCCGCGGTTTCACAATCGTGGGCTCTACGTCGCGGCGAAGCTCGCGCGCCGCAAAGGGATTGGCCCGGCGAGCATGTTTGCGGTCGTGCAGTTGCCCTCGGTGCTGCCCCGGTTCCTGCCCATCGAACAGGGGAACCGCGAAAGTTTTGTGGCGATCGAAGAAGTCGTGGCAAGAAGATTGCCCGAGCTTTTTGGCGGTTACGAAATTACCGCCAGTGGCAATTTTCGCGTCACTCGCGACATGGACTATGAATTGCTCGAACAAGAGGGTGACGACATGGTGCGGGCGATTGAAAATCGCTTGCGCGATCGTCAGCGGAGCGAATCGGTGCGGCTTGAAATCTCGGCCGACCTGTACCCCGAACTGCGGCGGACAATCATTGCCGAAGAGAATCTGCACGATGGCGAAAATCCATCGGCCCAGGGCTACAGCGAGGTCTATGCCGTCGATGGCCCGCTCGACATGACCGGTTTTTTCGAACTGCTCGGTCAGGTGAGCTTCGATCATTTGCGCGTCCCGTCTTTTGTGCCGAGGGGAGTTCCCGGCTTCGGTCGCAACGACGATCTATTTGCGACGATCGCCAAAGGAGACTTGCTGTTACATCATCCGTTCGATTCGTTCGACCCGGTCGAGAACTTCATCCGCCGGGCGGCGGTCGATCCCCATGTGTTGGCTATCAAGCAGACCCTCTATCGCACCAGCGGCGACAGCCCGATCGTCAAGGCGCTCATCGAAGCGGCCGAAAATGGCAAACACGTCACGGCACTCGTCGAACTCAAGGCGCGCTTCGACGAAGCGAACAACATTTCGTGGGCGCGGCAGATGGAACGGGCCGGCGTTCACGTCGTGTTCGGCTTCATGGATATGAAAACCCATTGCAAACTGGCGATGGTCGTGCGGCACGAAGACAAGCGAGCGATGCGGTACGTTCACTTGGGCACCGGCAACTACAATTCGACAACGGCGACGCAATATACCGACATTGGGCTGTTCACAGCCGACAAGACCATCGCCGACGACGCGACGGCGCTGTTTAATTTCCTCACGGGCTATTCGCAGCTCAACCGTTGGCAAAAGCTGGTCGTCGCGCCCCAGGATTTGCATTACCGTACGCTGGCGCTCATCGACGAACAAACGGGCCGCGCAAAGCAGGGCAAACGGGCGCGAATTTTCGCGAAGCTCAATTCGCTTGTCGATAAAGAAACGATCGAGGCGCTCTATCGCGCCAGCATCGCGGGCGTGCCGATCGATTTGGTGATTCGGGGCATCTGTTGTTTGCGTCCGGGGCTCGAAGGGATTAGTGAGAACATTCGCGTGCGGAGCGTCGTCGATCGGTTTTTAGAGCACAGCCGGATCATGGTGTTTGGCGAAGGCCCGAAGCAGCAGATTTTTGCGAGCAGCGCCGACTGGATGCCGAGGAACTTCGAGCGTCGCGTCGAGGTGATGTTCCCCATCGAGTCGCCGGCGCTCAAAGAGCGGATCCTCAAAGAGATTGTGCCGACGTATCTGATCGACAACGTCCGCGCACGGATCATGCAATTCGATGGGACTTATATTGCTGCCGAGCAGGTTGAAGGCGCGCCCATTTATCGCAGTCAGCAAATGCTCATGGAAGGTACTTTGCCCCCGGCGATAGAAACGGTCGTTGAAACCACCACGCGACCCGTTGGCGATGCTCCCACCACAGAATCAAACAATGGCAAGAAACCGGCGCGCCGCAAGCCAAAGCCATCGCGGGTTCGCAAGAGTGAGTCGAAGAGCGGAAAGTGAGTTGTTGGCAATGGCGTAACCGATTAGTGAGAGGAGGCTGGAGCGTAAACTACCAGCAACATTTATGATGGTCGATGAGAGTGGCCAAACAGAAGTAGCGTCAGAAGAGCACGACGCTCGAGCAACTTCTGGTCGTGTCAGGTTCTCGCTGAAGAGTATCTTGTTTGTACTTACAATTCTGGCGTTGGTGCTGGGAATCTGGCGGGTCAACGAAAGTCGCATGACGTATTTTCGAGAAAACGTGCTATTGCGAGAACGGGCATATCAAGAATTAGTTTTTTCAGTCGGTTATAAGGATATTTTCTTAATTGAACTGGACTCACAAGTTTACGCCATCCGGCTCATGCATTCGACGAATGAAAGCGTCGACTATCAGTGGTTAAGAATTGGCAAGGTGAGTGACGCTTCGCCAAACGAGGAATGGCATGACGCATTTGAAGCTGCCGAGTTGACCCAGAAGGGCTCCGGAATAATATCTGAAGTGCAAGGGGAAACAACACTCGTAGTTGGCCCATTGAGAATCGAATGGTCCGAGAATAGTCGATCGTCCGGGTGGCTGTACTTTTATGGCGACAGCGTCGCATCTGATTCACCTTACTCAGAACTACGGGTTCAACTGCAACAGTTTGCAGATTTAACTCAGCTATCGCGACTTGACCCGCGGCTTTGGAAGCGAGTTAGCGGCTATCCAGAGGTTCGGCGAACAGAAAAGAAGGACGCGGATCGAAACGGGCGCACCGACAGAAAATTCGAGTGAAGCCTGCTTCGGTTCGCAGGCAACAAAGCAGCCATGTCACCATGCCCGCCAAAAAAGTGTTGTAACGCTCCGAAGTGTTGCCACTTCGGCGACAGCTTTACTACGATGCGGCTGACCGATTTGTGGCGACCAACGATTTTGGCACGAGCATTGCCACCCTCGATTTCTTGGGGAAACTCTCTCGTTTTTTGGTATTCCGCTATCAGCACTCTGTATTCCTCATTCGGCGTATTCCTCATTCGGCGCAGCTTCACGCCCTCACCTCCAAGCGCTACAATGGCCAGTTCGCGCCGACTTTTCCCGTATCAGCCGGCCCAGCCACGCAAAAGCCCGCCCAGCAAGGACGCCCCCCGCTATGCCCGCCTCGGATATTGTTATTAAGGGTGCCCGCGAGCACAATCTTCGCAATGTCGATGTCACGATTCCGCGTAATCAACTCGTTTGTCTGACCGGCGTTTCGGGGAGTGGCAAAAGCTCGCTGGCATTTGACACGCTCTTCGCCGAAGGACAGCGGCGCTACATCGAAAGTCTCTCGACGTTTGCCCGCCAGTTTTTGGGCAACATGCCCAAGCCCGACTGCGACCACCTCAGTGGGCTCAGTCCCTCGATCTCGATCTCGCAAAAATCGTCGGGCAACAACCCCCGCTCGACCGTTGGCACGATCACCGAAATCTACGACTTTCTCCGCGTCCTCTTCGCCCGCGTCGGTACCGGCTACTGTCCCAAGTGCGACGCTCCGATCACGGCCCAAACCCGCGAACAGATCATCGGCCGCATCATGGCCTTGCCAAACAAAACGCGGTTCAGTGTGCTCGCGCCGGTCGCCAAGCAACAAAAAGGTGAACACCGCGACTTGTTCGTCGACCTCCTTAAGCGAGGCTTTGTCCGCGCTCGTGTCGATGGCAAAGTCGTCGAGCTCCGCGACGATCTGGCGCTCGATCGCAACCTGCGCCACGACATCGAAGTCGTCGTCGATCGGCTCGTGGCCAGCTCGACGATTCGTGGCCGCCTCGGGGAAGCGGTTGACGCGGCGCTCAAAGTTGGCAGTGGTGCCTTGATTGTGGCTCCCGAACAGGAAGCGACACCCACGCAAGACGACGCACCATCGGCCGACGAGGGCAAAAGCGACGCGCCCAACAAGAAAGCAAAGCGTCGCAAGGTCGGCACCATCGAGGGAGACATGGTTCTCTCGAGCGAGTTTGCCTGCGCAAGCTGTGGCATCAGCTTCGATCCACCGACGCCCCAGCTCTTCAGTTTCAACAGCCCCCAAGGGATGTGTCTCACTTGCGATGGTCTGGGCGAATACTATTCGTTCGATCCGAGCAAACTGATCGCCGAGCCGACGAAGTCGCTCAAGGATGGCTGCATCGAACTTGTCGGCAAATGGCGTGACTTGGGTCGTTGGAAGAAACACATCTACCAAGGCGTCAGTGAATCGATGTCGCGGAAGCGCGATTTGCCCGAAGACTATTTGCTCGAAACTCCGTGGAACGATTTGGAGAGCGAGTGGCAACGCGCCTGGCTCTGGGGGACCGGTGACGAACACATCACCTACACCTACCGCTCGGGCCGATCGAGCCAAAAGTACGGCGGCACGTTCGCGGGAATCGTCCCCGAACTGCTCGAAAAATATCGTGGCTCGCAAAGCGCGATGCAAATCCGCCAGCTCGAAAAATATATGCGCGTCATGCTCTGTAGTGACTGCGACGGAGAGCGGCTCAACGAACAATCTCGCGCGGTCCGCGTCACTACCACTAGCCGAGCGTTCGCCGACAGGTCGTCGCTTTCGCTCCCCCAGATAGGCAATCTGCCGGTCTCCGACGCGGTCGATTTCTTCGAGGGCCTGGAGCTCGACCCTACCCAGCAGATGATCGCAACCGAAGTGCTGAAAGAGGTCCGTGGTCGGCTTGGCTTCTTGCTGAATGTGGGGCTCGACTACCTCACGCTTTCGCGAACCGCACCCACTTTGTCGGGTGGCGAATCGCAGCGAATTCGCCTGGCCGGTCAGATTGGCTGTGGACTCGTTGGAGTCACCTACATTCTCGACGAACCATCGATTGGACTTCATCCTCGCGACAACGATCGCCTGTTGGCGACGCTCGAACAGCATCGCGACCTCGGCAACACCGTCGTCGTCGTCGAACACGACGAAGACACGATGCGTGCCGCCGACCACGTCATTGACTTCGGCCCCGGCCCGGGGGTGCGTGGTGGCGAAGTTGTCGCCATCGGCGACGCCGACGAAATCGCCGCCACGAAGCGAAGTGTCACCGGCGCTTATCTTTCGGGCGAGCGTAAAATCGCCATCCCCGAAACGCGCCGAGCCGGCCTGCGAAACGAAGCGGGCGAACCGCTGCAACTGCGGATCATCAACGCCCGCCACAACAATCTCAAAGGGGTTGATGTCGAGATTCCGCTCGGCGCGTTCGTCTGCGTCACCGGTGTTTCTGGGAGCGGCAAGAGCTCGCTCGTCAACGACATTCTCATGGAGTCGCTCCGCCGCGATTTGATGAAAGGGAATGGCGAACCGGGTGCCCACGATGCGCTGCTGGGGGTCGAGCATCTCGACAAAGTCATCAGCATCGACCAGTCGCCCATCGGCCGCACGCCGCGCTCGAACCCGGCGACCTACATTAAGGTGTTCGACGAAATTCGCAAGCTTTACACGCTGCTCCCCGAGTCGAAGCGTCGTGGCTACAAGCCGGGCCGGTTCAGCTTTAACGTTGCCGGTGGTCGCTGCGAAGCGTGCGATGGCAACGGGGCGACAAAACTCGAAATGGATTTCCTCGCCGACATCTGGGTCTCGTGCCCGGTTTGCGAAGGACACCGCTTCAATCGCGAAACGCGTCAAGTTCTCTACAAGGGCAAGAGCATCAGCGAAGTTTTGGAGATGGACATTCAGCAAGCGCTCACCCACTTCGAGAATGTGCCTTCGATCCATCACAAGCTCACCACGCTCCACGATGTGGGGCTCGATTACTTGAAGCTGGGCCAGCCATCGCCCACGCTCTCGGGAGGCGAGGCTCAACGCATCAAGCTGGCTCGCGAGTTGGTGAAAAAGTCGACCGGTAAGACTCTTTATCTGCTCGACGAGCCAACCACGGGTTTGCACTTCGCCGACATCGATATGCTGCTCAAGGTGCTGCATAACTTCGCTCAAGCCGGCAATACGGTCCTCGTCGTCGAACACAATCTCGACGTCATCAAGACGGCCGACTGGTTGATCGACGTTGGTCCCGAAGGTGGCCGCGGTGGCGGCACCATCGTCACTTGTGGCACCCCCGAACAGGTCGCCGACTACGCCCAGCGGGGCGAAGGCCCGCCATCGCACACCGGGCGCTCGTTGCTGCCAGTGCTTGGCCGGACGGTCGCCTCGACGAGTGGTAAAGTCAAACGCAAAGTGGCCAAGCCAGTCACCGACATCATCGTTCGCGGAGCGCGGCAACATAACTTGCAAGGCGTCGACGTTAAGATTCCTCGCGACTCGTTTACCGTCTTCTGCGGCATGAGTGGTTCGGGCAAGACTTCGTTGGCGATGGACACGATCTATGCCGAGGGGCAGCGCAGGTATGTCGAAAGCCTGTCGAGTTACGCTCGCCAGTTCGTCGGCCAGATGCAAAAACCGGCGGTCGATCATATCGAAGGGCTCTCGCCGGCGATTGCCATCGAACAGCGGAGCGCGGGCCATTCGCCCCGTTCGACGGTCGGTACGGTCACAGAAATCTACGACTATCTGCGAGTGCTGTTTGCGCGACTGGGTCAGCCTTATTGCCCTGATTGCGACAAACCAATCGGCACTCAGACTAGCGACCAGATCGTCGACAAGTTGCGCGAAGAACCCGAGGGGACGAAGCTCTACCTGCTCGCCCCGCTCGAAGTCGAGACGGGCGAAGACTACACGACGCTGCTGGAGTCGCTCGCCGAACAAGGTTATCGCCGGGTGCGGATCGATGGCGAAACACACGAGGTCAACGCCGCTCCACCGATCGACCGCCGACGTCGCCACGCCGTCGAAATCGTCATCGACCGGGTCACCATTCGCAACGAAGGCCGCGCGCGATTGGCCGAGAGTGTCGAGTCGGCTCTCGCCGTTGGCAGGGGAGTCGTCACGGTTGCCTACGTTCAAGACAATGTTGCAGAAAAAAAATGGCCGACGCGAACGCACAGCCAACACCTCGCCTGCGAATCGTGTGGACGCAGTTTCAGCCAGCTTTCGCCTCACAACTTTTCGTTCAACAGCACCCTCGGTTGGTGTCCGGCTTGCGAGGGGCTCGGCACCCAGATCGGCGCGAACCCGGCCGCGCTCATTCGCGATCAGAGCTTGACGCTCGCTGAAGGAGCTTTGCTCGTCTGGCCGAATGTGACCGACTCGCTCTCGCAGGCGATGCTCGCCGCGCTGTCGAATCACTCGGGAGTCCCAACCGATGTGCCGCTCGCTAAACTCTCGGCCCGGCATCGCCGCGTATTGCTTTACGGAACTGGCGAAGAATGGCTCGAAGTCAAAGCGGCGCAGAACTGCCCGGCGCTCCGATTTCAGTTCAAGGGTCTTTACCCAGCCCTCGAAGAAGCCTCGAAGTTGTCGGCTCGGATGCGCTCGATACTCGAACACCTGATCGACGAGATCGAATGCAGCGAGTGCGGCGGCAGTCGACTCCGTGACGATGCGTCGGCCATGCGCTTCCGCGAACAGACGATCGACGATGTGTGTCGCACTCCGCTGGGCGAGTTGGTCGAAGGTATCAAGAATTGGAAGCTCACCACCCGCGAAAAGCGAATCGCGGGCGAACTCGTTCGCGAAGTGCAAAACCGCTTGACGTTTCTCGTCGATGTTGGTCTCGACTATCTCACACTCGCGCGAAAAGCACCAACTCTCTCGGGGGGCGAGTCGCAGCGCATTCGCCTTGCCAGCCAAGTCGGTAGCGGGTTGACCGGTGTGCTCTACGTGCTCGATGAACCAACCATCGGACTTCACCCTCGCGACAACACCCGGCTTATTGCTGCGCTGCATAAGCTCCGCGACTTGGGCAATACGCTGCTCGTTGTCGAACACGACCGCGAAGTGGTTGAGAGTGCCGACAGCTTGCTCGATTTCGGTCCTGGCGCGGGGCGACTGGGCGGCAACATCGTCGCGCGCGGCACACCGGCCGAGATCACCACCAAACGCAAGAGCGTCACCGGCCCTTACCTCAGCGGCAAAAAACACTTGCCGGTCCCCAGCAACCGCAGGCTTCCCGGTCGCGACGAGTTGTCTAACGGTGAACGATTGAGCTTTCCGCAGGGGGCCGTTCGCATCGCCGGCGCGCGGCAAAACAATCTCAAGAACATCGATGTCGATTTTCCGCTCGGGGTGCTCACCGCCGTCACGGGTGTTTCGGGGAGTGGCAAGAGCTCGCTCGTCGAAGACATTTTGTACGCATCGCTCGCCCGCACCCTTCATCGCGCCAGCACTGTGCCCGGCGCTCACGATGGCATCGCTGGTGTCGAGCGCATCAACAAAGTCATTCGCGTCGACCAACAACCGCTCGGCAGCAATCCGTCGTCGAACCCGGCGACTTACACTGGTGTATGGGATCTCATTCGCCAACTCTATTCGCAGCTTCCCGAGGCGAAACTCCGCGGCTACACCTCGCGGCAGTTCAGCTTCAATGTCCCCGGCGGTCGCTGTGATGCGTGCGATGGGTTCGGCGAGCGGTGTGTCGAAATGCACTTCCTGCCCGACGTTTGGATCACCTGTGAAACCTGCGCGGGCAAACGCTACAACCCCGACACGCTGGCGGTCAAGTATCGCGGCCACAGTGTCGCCGATGTGCTGGCCATGAGTTGCCGCGAAGGGCTGGAACTGTTCGAGAACATCCCTAAGATTCGCCGTATTCTGCAAACACTCTGCGACGTCGGCCTCGACTATCTGAGCCTTGGCCAAAGCGCGGCAACGCTCTCGGGGGGCGAGGCCCAACGCGTCAAACTGGCCGCCGAACTCGCTCGACCCGATACGGGGCAAACCCTCTACTTGCTCGACGAACCGACCACCGGTCTCCACTTCGAAGATCTCGCCAAACTGATGGAGGTGCTCCACCGGCTTGTCGATCTGGGGAACACGGTTGTCGTGATCGAACACAATTTGGACGTGATCAAAACGGCCGACTGGATTATCGACATCGGCCCCGAGGCGGGGCTCGCCGGTGGCGAGCTCGTCGGCTGCGGTACGCCCGAAGACCTCGTTGCTGATCTCGATGCGACGGCGAAAAAGCGAGGCAATAGAAAGAACCCGCTGCTCAGCTCGCATACGGCAGTCGCCCTCCAACCGGTCCTCGAAGCGGGGCCTTATGTCGAGCGAAAGCCGTTCGATCCCGCGAAGCTCGATGCCAAGCAAAAGGGAGACGTCGACCTCGAACAAGTGGGCCGCGACATTAAGATGCCGTGGGAGGACAATGGTCGCCAATGGCACACCAAAGATCGCGTCGCCCGCACGGGCGAGACTTGCGAATGGGATGGCAAAATTGTCGACGAAGTCGAAAAGCGAGTGCAACAACTGGGGGACTTCGCCCCGACCAATTGGAATGCGAGAACTATTGTCGAAGTGACTGGCGAGAAAAAGGCGGACGGCTGGTTTCTGCACGCACTCACGGGCGAACGCTGGCTCGTGAAGCTCAAGTTTCGCACCGCTAAGCGAACCTTCGACCGCGACACGCTCACCAAATCGCTCGGTTTGCGGCCACTCGACGAGATGGAAGAAATCCCCGCCTACGGGCGGCAAGATCGTGTGAAGTGCAAGAACCTGCACGGGCCGTTTCAGGAAGTGCAAGTCGCCGTGCATAGCTACGACGAGGTGAATCGGCCCGAGTTTTGGACGTTCGTCGAACAGGCTGTCGCCGGTTTCAAGAAGTTCACCGAGCGGGTCGAGCAAAACCCCGAAGACCTGATGCCTTGGAAAGTGTTAGGGCAAAAGTGGCACCTTGCGCGGAAAGGTTTCTCGCCGGGCAAGAAAGTGGTGTGGCCCGTCGAACTGCTCGAAGACGTGCTCGAAATGGTTAGCGAAGCCGCGCCCGAGGGCCAGTTTTTG
>JBGSRO010000144.1:0-8717 GCA_041737535.1 Pirellulales bacterium
TACTTCCTCGACAATCTTCGTGTTGACGCCGAGCCCCGGCCGGCTCGTGAGGCACGACCGGGGCTACAAGTCAGATTGTCAAAGAGCAATGCCGCTCGCAGGCGGAGCGGCTAGTCGTCGGCCATCGCCATCGTTGCTCGGGAGTTCCTCGACTGGTGGACGGCCGTAACGCGTTTTACTCGACCCCTCGAGGCTCGATCTCCTCTTGGGCGTCGGGTAAGCCTCCGGCAGCGAGGCGTTCCACTCCTCCTCCAGCTCGACATCGTGAACACGCGGCTTGTCGGCGTTGGAGAAACGCTTCGGCGATCGTCTGACGGGGCTCGCGAGCATGAAGATCAAGAGGCTATGCGAAGTTCCGCCACAGGCACTCGACTTGACGACGCTTCGCCTTCCCACCGGCGGCGTGGTTGGCGATATCGAACTCGTCGCGACGCCAACCGGCATACAGCTCGTCGTACAGATCGGACCGGTAACCGCTGAGGAGAACCCGCGACTCGCAGTCGTGGAGCGCGGTGGCGAGCTCTCGATGATCCGCTGCCGACATCTCAACGGCGTAAACGTCGCGACTGCCTGGACTGCGCGTTTCGTGGACGTATGGAGGGTCGCAGTAGATGACCGTGTCGGGTGAGTCCCAGGTCTTGATGACCTCAATGGCCGGTCGCGAGACGATTTGAACGGTCCGGAGGCGATCAACGATCGCCGGCAGTTGCTCATCGATCATCGACAGGTAGCCCGACACGACGTCCGCCATCTGGCGACGAACGCGGTGCAGCGTGAAGCTGAAGTGCTTGCCGCGGCCGCCCAGCGAAAGGCGCCAGCGGACAAAGTCGCGCCGCGCCTGCTCAAGCTCGTCGTCCACGGTCTGGGCAGCGTCGCGGAATTCGACTTCGCTGTACGGGGTCAACGCCAACAGCTGGGCGAACTCCTTTCCACGCGTGCGAAGGACGCGGAACAAGCGGGTCACCCGCTCGTCGAGATCGTTGTAGACCTCGATCGGGCTCGGCTGCTTGTTCAGCAGGACCGATGCCGCACCCCCAAACGGCTCCAAGTAGGTGTGATGCGCCGGAAGTCGATCGACGATCTGGCTGGCTAGGTAGTACTTGCCGCCGTGCCACTTGACCGGGGGTCGGAGCTTTGGGCGCGGTCGCCGATCCGGATCGACGGCCGTCTTCTTGGGGACGGGGTGATTCATTGTGCTCATAGGCTCCAGAACAACTTCTTGGTGACTCGGCCGAAGCCGCGCTGTCGGGTACCCAGTCATACGCGGGTGCGGCTGGGGTGCACGCCTCAGCGGCGGCGGCTCAGGAGGAACGGCTGCTTGTAAGCAAACATCGCTTAACCGCGTTGTGCCGGCCGCTAGAAGCTCGCCAAACGCTCGCCCGGGTGGAGGGCACGCCGAGCGGCCATGCGGACGCTAGGGAGGTGTAGGCAGCCCGCAGGAGGCGCATCGGCGAGGCTGTTCAGCGCTCCGTGGGGTAGCGACCTTATCGCGGTTCGCCAGAAAGCCTTCGACGAAGTGTGCCTAGGTACCTAAGTCGATGTGCTGGTCGATCTGATCGACGACGTCCTGCAGCACCTGGAGGTAGGCGAAGATGCGGGCCAGCGGGATGCGCGACACGACGATTGCGACGCACCTCCGCCATATCCGTGCGGCTCTATCGTGGGGCCACGAACTAGGCCTTGTCGTGAAGATGCCCAAGGTTCAAATGCCTAAGCGAGCAAGGCGGTCACGGCAGATGAAGGGGCGGCCGATCACGACCGAAGAGTATGAGCGTATGCTCGAAGCTTGCGACAAGGTCAAAGAGAGCGATTCGTCGGCTTGGCGTGAGCTGTTGCAAGGACTATGGCTATCCGGACTAGGCCTGGGCGAAGCACTTGAGTTGAGCTGGGAAGAGAGTGCTCCACTGTCGGTGGACTTTAGTGGAGAGTTTGTCGTGCTGCGAATCGCAGCGGAAGCCGAGAAAGGGTTCCAAGACCGCGTGTTGCCAGCCGCACCTGAGTTCGCCACGTGGTTGCGGGCCGTGTCGGAACGAAATCGGCGGGGGAAAGTGTTCGCGGTTGCGAAGCAAGGCCACAAAATCTACGCCGTCAGCCGCATGATCGCCAAGATCGGAGAGACTGCCCGGGTGGTCGTCAATCAGAAACTATCTAAGTTCGCTTCAGCCCACGATTTCCGCCGAGCATATGGAACGCGTTGGGCTTCCCGGGTGCGGCCAGCGATCCTCCGCGAGCTGATGAGACATCAATCGATCGAAACAACGATGCGGTATTATATAGGCATGCGAGCAGAAGATATCGCCCGTCAGATTGCAACCGCACTAGCATCTGATCGCACCGCCCAACAAACTGGCAGCGATCAACCAAATCTATCGCACTAAGCTCACTGCCGGTGGGCCATTTTCTGTGTACCGCAAAATAGGGTGTAACCCTGTTACCAAAGGACGTGAAAATATACAGAGGTAGATCCGCCACCGGTGCTATGTGGTGAGCAACTCACCAACGAGATAGCAGCGAGCAGCGAGCCCTTCCAATATCAGAATAAAACGGACTCATTACGTCGTCACATTCCACACGTTAAGCCCGCTGCCGTAATGCATTAACCAAACGTTGTAGTCTAGCTGGTTGACGACTCCGTCATCGTTGCCATCTGCGCGCCGGTCTGTAGTTGAACCTTCTGTGTCCCGCCATATCGAGTAGTCGGCAGAGTTTACGGCGCCATCGTCGGTGCCGTTGGCGAGACCATCTCCGTTATAGTCTCCCAGTAGCTCGAAGACGGCATCGACTACTCCTGGACGCCAAAGCACGGAAGACCGATTTGCGACTCCACGAATCGTAAGTTGGTCACCGATGTCGAGGTCTCCATACTCAGTCGCCGTGTCAGTTGTGTGGGTGCTCCGGTCGATCGTCAGAACGAACTTCCACGCTGGGAGCCAGATCACTTCGGCTCCTGAGACGGCATTCGTCTTTTCGATCGCCTCGCGTACCGACAGCGAGTAGGCGTCGTCACCGTTAGCAAACGTATCGGCGACGGTCGTTACAACGAATGTCGGAGGGGCGTACCCAGCGCTACCTGGACCGAAGTCCCCGACGCCGAATGCAAAGTTATTCCCTGACGACACTATCCCATCGTAGAGATTGCCTCCTCCGCTCGTGCCACCGACGTACGTGCCGGCGAAAACATTGTCGCTCGCTGTTTCGCTGTTGAGCGCGAAGATCGAGTCCGTGATTGTCAGATTGCCTGGCTGAGTATTCGTCGCTGTCGCGTAAATTCCACCGTTGCCTCCAGTGGTCGAATTGTTCGTGAAGACACTGCGAGTCACGGTGACATTACTGCTGAATGCTCGGACGCCGGTCCCGTTAGCGGCAGCCGAATTGTTGACGATCGCAGCATCTTCGATGGTGAGCGTCGTCCCAGTATTTGCCAGGGCAGCCATTCCAGCAGTCGCTGTTGTGGTTTTCGCACCGCCGCGGATGGTGACCCGAAAAAGCCCCAATTGGGCTAATGAGCCTGTCAACTCAAAAGCTCGATCGTGAGCGTCCATGCTCGGGTCGCTGAGCCCGGCCAGGTCGATAATTGTCAATCCGGGTCCTACACCACGCACGTTCACCGCGTCGGTTACGTCCAGGTCATTAGTCATGACCGCCGTTGCTCCAGATCCCTCGCTGCCCTGAAGAGTGAGCGGAAGCCTCCAGGCGGGTGCCCAAACGGTACCAGTGCCAACAGCTCCGTTCGCGCTATGCACCGCTTCGCGAAGCGAAAGTCGCACCGAGTCGTCATTGTGGTCGAACGAATCCACAACGCTGGTGACGACGTAGATATCGGTTGATAAACCACTCAATGCAGGAAACGTAGCGTCGCCGCGAGAAGAGTCGTAGAAGTTAGCCGGAACGCCTGAATTAGCGTCAACCAAGTTGTAACCGTCGTTACGCAGGACCAAGCCACTGGTCGTCAGGTCAAAGTTATCCGTCGGGGTATTGTTGGGTGCGGAGTTGTCGGCGAAAACATTGCGACCCATCTCAAGGGTCGACCCCGCCTCATTCAGGGAAATAGCGCCGCCGGCTGAGCTTGCGCTTTTGTTGTTAGTAAAGACACTGTCGTAGACGCGGAGCATGCCCAACTGATTCCGGATGGCGCCGCCTCGGCCTTCCGTGATATTGTCGGTGAAAGCGACGTAAGAAGCGGAAAGGAAGCCGCCGGGTTGAATATAGGCGGCTCCGCCAGCTCCTCCTCCGGTATTGTTGTTCCCGCCGGTGACAGTCAATTGTGCAAGGGAAAGTTTCCCGGTTCCCTGTACCTCGAAGAGCCTTGTCTGAATATTGGCAGTGGAGAAAGACGCATCAACGACGCTGCGTCCTGGACCCGCCCCAACGATCTGAATTTCGCCCGTAATATCCAGGTCGTTGATCGCACTGGTGTCTGTCGCACTGCCGGTGAGCGTCAGTGGGTAAGTGTTTTCGCCGAGAAAGATTTTCTTGAGAGTAGCATCAAAGTTGGCCTGCATCACCGCCGCTCGAAGTGTGGTGTAGCCATTAGAGGCGACCGGCAGACCGTCTGCGGGATTGGCGTCGGGCAGGTCTGCCGTAGAGTTGACGTAGTAGCCGTCTTGTGGGCCCGCAATAACGGCGACCGACTCGCCGCTCATTTCAGAGGTGTCGTTCTGCCCCGTGCCCCCTTCTTGGATGGCAAGGACGGCCAGGCGGTCACCAGCCGATAGCTCGGCGCCGTTGGTAAAGATGATGTGCGTTGCCGCGTTGCCCTGCCCCGTAAGGGGGCCGGTGTTTATCACCTGCGACTTGATAACGGTGTAAGAACGCGTCGTCGGATCAAAACGATAGTACTCGAAGCGGTAGTTGACATCTTCGAGGGCGTCGAACGTAACCGGCACGACCCATTTGTTACCGAAGAGCGTGGCGCCATTGCCGTCGATCACGGGGTGATTCAGCAAGCGGTTGACGCCATCCACAGCGGCATCAGAATCATCGGGATCGTTCGGTGTTACTCCATTTCTGTTGAGGTCAATCGGCAATGCCCCCAGCGCCAAGCCGGTAAACTTGTTCTCCGACATCTTAATGCCGGTGTTGTTTGGAGAACTACTGTTGATGTTGGCTGCCAGCCCGATAGCAGTCCCAGCATTGCTGGAGAAGGTGTTGCCGCGGATCACGAGGTTGGACGATCCCAGGCCTATCGAGATGGTGTCCGACGCCTGGCTTGTGACAAAACCATTGCCCGAGAAAGTATTGTCTTCTATAGTAAAGCCGGTGGTACTGGACAAAGTGATCGCAACGCCATCGGTGTCCAGGAATTGATTCTGCGCAATCCTCCCGCCACTCGATGGCGCCTGACTTCGAATCGCAATGCCGTTCGACCCGTTGACCAGTGAGGTATTTCCGCCAAACGTGTTACCATCAATAGAGAGAGATGGGATTTCGCTGTCGAGTATTTCGATTGCAGTCGCGTAGTTGATGATTGTGTTTCCTGCGCCAAAGGCAAAAGAGCCGATACGAGGACCGACTCCAATTGGGTAGGCAGTGGACACGTCAACATTGTTCAGAAAAATGCCATCGCCAGAGCTGTTTGTTCCGACGCCAGCGCCCGTCGCATCGCCATCGAGGAAGTTGTTTTCAATTCGAAAAAGCAGGTTGCTGTTGGCAATCGTGATGCCATTTATGTTGTTCCTGAAGACATTGTTGCGGATGAACAGTGATTGAGTTTCAACACTGGCGGGACCGCTGATGTCTGCTACTTGAATCGCGGTGTTGAAGCCTTCGATAATAAGACCTTCAACACCTTGGGGAGAATTACTGCCGGTAAGATTTTGCTGATATTGCCGAAATCGGAAAGCCTGGGCTGCCGGATTGCTGAAGCTGTTGGCAATGGCGACTTGACTTACGATTTGCGTTTGCGGATCTGTCACGACCGGTCCACGGATGACGATGCGACTGCTGATTTCCAGCGGCCCATCAAAGAGGGATGTACCGTCGACTAAGGTAATCGTCGATCCCGCGAGACTGCTGTCGATTAAGATTTCATCAGCAACGCCCGCGGTCACGTTAGCGTCGAATATTGCCTGCCGAAGACTGCCAGGAAGTTGGTTTGGGCCGCTTACAGGGCCATCGAGTAAATTCGTGACATTGAATGTAGCGAGAAGACGACGCTCTTCGACCATCTCAAAACGAAGCAGCCGGAAGCCCCGACGATTGTATTGATGTCTTGATTTCTGGTTATTGGGCCGCTGCGCGGAGAATAGTCTGCGGGGCATAACGCTGTTTGGCTAAACAGGGGGTCTTCGGAAGAACGCTATCAGCGAACCTACCGTTGCTGCCCAGAGTGTCAAGGGTTCGGGGACGATCTGACCTGTGATTACATACCTCGTGCCGCCCAGCCGAGGTCCCCAATAGAAGCCGCTGAGGTATCCAAAATAAGAAGGGGTTCCGATGTCGTCGTTCGTCCCCATCGCTGCTCCTAGCGCTCGTGCGCCGAACAGCCCCTCCCCCTGGTAGCCGCCCCCGAAGACGAGCCCGTACCACCCCGGCTGGAGCTCGACGCGTAGGTCTCCGAACACGTCGCCCGATTCGTTCGGTAAGCGAAGCAGAGTCCCGCCCAGTACGTCCGGCGTCGAAAGATCGATCGAGTCAGGAAAGTCTTGCGGTCCGTCGAGTCTCACCAGAGCGCCGAAAATCGTGTCTTCGACGCTGAATGGCCCCACGAAATGTCCTCCAACCTGCTCGGTGACAATAGGTTGAGTCAGTTCGAAACGGACCCCTGCAAACGCATTGATGCCTACACTTAGTCCAGGAAAATTGCCATCAGCGACCTCTTGTCGCGAGGTGCCGGCTCCATTCAGCGTCGCACTCTGGTAGATGACCCCCGCTGATGCTGCCTGCGGGAGTGTGGACAAGGCGGTCAAGATCGCTGGAACCAATACTCGGTTCATTCGAACACTTCTCTCCGTGGTAGACAAATTGGGAAACTCGGAGAGGTTAGCGGCAATTCGGGGTAAGGTCAGCGTCAACTTCCGCTGCGACTGGCACACAATCCGGTTGCTAGCGTGCGATTGGCGGATCATCAAGCCTCCTATAGATGGTGCGCATTCTCAGGTAATTTGGTTGCGCCTTCGCTTGCAGCCCCCGATTTAGTAGTCGGTCGGTCTACGAACAGAAATGCGCAGGCCGCTACGTAAACGACGGCACTGGTTCGATATGACGGACGCTCACTCAATCGCCCAACATTGAGCCGTCTGTCGCTATCCGGTGGGAGGAGGGTAAGTTCGCTTGCTGAACAAACGGCGGCGCCATCCTGCAAGCCGTGATTGTGAAACCGATTTATCACCGCATTGTCGCAACCCTACGCCTCAGGTTGCAACGCGGGCAACTCAACAACCTTTTGCCTAGTGGGCGACCTTATCGAGCCATTGCAGCGCGTCGTTCAGAGCAGTCAGCGCGATGTGCTTACTCGAGGTGTTGCCAGCGTGAACATTGCCGTGAGAAGCGGTGAAAAGACTCCATCGACGGGCTCGATCCAACGGGCAAGAGCCTTGCTGGTATTCGGCTACGACGGGCAATGACGGCAGCTCGTGACTGTCCGAGTCATTGAGTAGCAAGACGTACGTAGTTTGAGAAAGGTGACCTTCTAGGTGACCTTCCTTCGCTTCGGTACTACGGTTACCGATAGTGGTGTCGACGTAAGCCGTTTTGGCCTATGGCTTTTTGGCAGCGGAGGACAAGGGATTCGAACCCTCAACCGGTTACCCGGCAACTGATTTCGAGGCCACGCGTGTTGAGCCAGAGGATGGAGGTGGTGAGCTCCTTGGAGAAGTCGGCCGAGACAAGCACGATCCGAACGTCTTGGGCGAACGCGTCCTCGTTAACCTCTTCCCACCCTAGAAAATCGAGGATCCGCTGCTGGGCGGCGCCCGCTTTTTGCCGCTTAGCTAAGTAACGTTGCAACGCGCTCGTCGCCTGGGCGAAAGTCATGGTCGAGACCATCGCGGCGTAACGGAGCGCCTGCAGCTCCATGGCGCCGCCATCCGTCGTCCGCTTCAGCTCCAGCACGACTAAGTTCGCCTCGCTGTCGAGCAGCAGCAGATCGATGCGGCGACTCGACTGGTCCCAATCGCCGAACTCTTCGCTGAGGACCATCGTGCCGGGCGCCAAGCACTCGATGTGGTCGCGAAAAAGTCGCTGGAGGTCTTGTCGCTCGAGCACCCCGGCGCTGGAGAACGTCGTGGGCGTGATCGGGCCGAGGAGGTCCTTGGTCAATTCAAAGAGTGGCATGGTTGACGGGCAGGAGTTGGATGGAAGGTCGAGGAGATCCGACGCCAGACCAGTTCGCTTTTTTACCAGAACATGTCCCTCGCCGTCGTCGGGTACGGGCGTTGTGCCGGCCGCCACAAGCTCGCCTATCGCCCGCCGAATTGGCGGCCAGCCGAGTAGCCCCGCTGCCGTTAGCAAGGCTCATGCCGCCCTGCTTAGGCGACTCAGCGACGCCCTCAAACGCTCCTGAGGGTAGTGAAGGTGCGGGTATCGAGTTAATTCACCAGAGGCGCCAACGCATGCGAGTTTGGGTTTATCGGAACACGCCCAATGGGCCGTCGCTCTCCGCCGACATCCTCGTCAGCCAGCCGCTGAGCGGGATCTGGTGGTGCACGGCCGACGTCCTCGTCGCTGTGCTCGACCCTGTCGCTAAATCCGACGGCGGTCCACGCATCGACAGCGAC